>DAOUMQ010000088.1:0-15167 GCA_034410425.1 Dehalococcoidales bacterium
AATAAGGGCTATGGCCTCGATGAAGCATGTCGGGGTAAACGTGGCCCACGACCCGCTGATGACCGCCGGCTATATGGGGGCTAAAGGGGGGCTGGTACTGGTCTCCGCCGACGACCCCTGGGCCTGGAGTTCTCAGAACGAACAGGACAACCGCTATATCGCCCTGCAGGGCTACATACCGGTGCTGGAGCCTTCCTCGGCCCAGGAAGCCAAAGACATGATGGCCGACGCCTTTGCATTGTCCGAGGAGTTCAGGCACCTCTTCATGTTCCGCTCGGTAACCAGGATAAGCCACGCCCGCAGCGACTTAGTCCTGGGCAAAATGAACCGGGAAAGGAGAAAAGGGAAGTTTGTCAAAGACCGCACCTGGCTTAACTATACCCCGCGTGAGGCCAGGATAAACAAGCCTCTAATGCTGGAAAGGTTTGATAAAATAAAGAAAAGGGTGAATACCCTCCCCTATAACCAGCTAAAGCTGGCTGGCGGCGCCAGGCTGGGCATAGTTGCCTGCGGGCTGTCCTACAGCTACACCCTGGAGGCACTAAAGTGGCTGGGGATTGAGGACAAAGTCTCCCTGCTCAAGATCGGCACCCCCCTCCCCCTGCCCGAGGAGTTGGTGATAAAACTGCTAAGCTCGGTAAAAGAGGTGCTCATAGCCGAAGAGCTCGACCCCTTCGTTGAGCTTCATGTCAAAGCCATCGCCGGGGAAAATAATATACCGGTCAGGATCCACGGTAAAGACCTGCTGCCCCGCATCGGTGAGCTATCTACCAGGAAGATAACCGAGGCCATCACCCACCTGACCAAATCAAAGCTGCCGCTGGACTTTGCCGCTATAGATAAGCTGGAGAAAGAGACGGCGCCGCTCCTGCCCTGGAGGCCGCCGACGATGTGCCCCGGCTGCTCTCACCGCGCCTCACACTACGCCATCAAGGTGGCTTCCAAAAGGGTAGCCAGGGACTACGGCCAGGACATAGAGCCTGTCTTCCCCAGCGATATCGGCTGCTATAACCTGGCCTACAATCCACCGCTGGAAGCCGCCGACACCACCATCTGTATGGGGGGCAGTTTCGGCATTGCCAACGGCCTGGCTCATGTCATCGATGCGCCCATAGTAGCCCACCTGGGCGACTCGACCTTCTTTCACGCCGGCATACCACCGCTGATAAACGCCGTCTATAACAAGGCCAATATAACCATGGTCATAATGGACAACTCAGCCACGGCCATGACCGGTTTCCAGCCCCACCCCGGCACCGGCTACACGGCAATGGGGGAAAAGTCCGTCCAGCTAAAGCCGGAGGACATAGCCAGAGCCTGCGGCGTCGAGTTCGTTGAGGTCGTCGACCCCTTCGAGCTCAAAAAAGCCACCGAGACCATAGAAAAGGCGATAAGGTTCCCGGGGCCGGCCGTCGTCGTCTCCCGGAGGCTCTGCGCCATGATTGAGCAGCGGGAGAAGAGAAAACGCAAAGAAGCAATCATCCCCTACCGCGTAGACCAAGCCAAATGCAACGAAAAATGCAACGCCTGCATCGAGCTTCTGGGCTGTCCGGCGCTGATAAAAGAGGACGGCAGGACGGTAATCGACAGCGCCCTGTGCACCGGCTGCGGCGTCTGCGCCCAGGTTTGCCCCTATAAAGCTATAGTAGAGGAGAAGCCATGACTAAGGAATTCAACGTGCTGATCACCGGCGTCGGCGGACAGGGCGTAATCCTGATGTCGGAGCTGCTGGGGAAGTCGGCGGTCAAAGAGGGGCTCAAGGTCAGGGGCTCGGAGATACTGGGCATGGCGGTGAGGGGCGGCTCGGTAACCAGTGCCATCAGAATCGGCGAAGACGTCTACGGTCCCTTAATACCCACCGGAAAGTGCACCGCCCTGGTCGGCATGGAGCCCTCGGAGGCGCTTAGAAATATCAGCTCTCTATCAAAGTCCAGCCTGGTCATCCTCAACACAACAGCCACCGTCCCCTTCACCGTCTCGTTGGGCGAGAGCACCTACCCCTCTCTAGAGCAGGTCCTGGAAAAACTAAATAGGGCGGCAGGCAGAATAGTCAAGCTGGACGCCACCAAAATCGCCCAAGAAGCGGGCAGCCGGCTGGCGGCTAATATCGTCATGCTGGGGGCGCTCTTCGGCAGCGAGCAACTGCCCATAAAAACAGCCACCATTAAAGAAACAATAGAAGAGCGTTTCCCGGCTAAAGCGGTTCCGGTCAATATCAAAGCCTTTGAGCTGGGCTACCAGGCCTGCCGGCGGGCACTAAAGTAAGCCCTATTTCAGCAGCTCCATAATGTGCATCACCTTCACCGGTACCTTGTTGCGCAATAGGCTGTCAATCAGCTGAATCTCACAGCCGGGACAGCTGCTGGCGACGATATCGGCCCCGGTGGACTTAATCGCCGCCACTTTCTTATCGGCAATCTGCTTGGAAAGCTCGTAATAGTAAACGCTGAAGGTGCCGGCCATGCCACAGCACCGGTCGGCATTGGGCATCTCCACGTATTCCACGCCGGGTATTGACTTTATAATCTTCCTGGGCTGGGCGGTTATGCCCAGATGCCGGCTGAGGTGGCAAGGGTCGTGCCAGGTAACCTTCTTGCCCTTGACCTTAGCCGCAGGCTTATAGGCCGATGAAGGCAGTTTGAGCACATCGACCAGGAACTGGGAGATGTCCTTGACCTTCTCGCCAAACTTCTGGTAAGCCTCCTGCCTCTGCGGGGTATCGGCCAGAAACTTGGCGTAATCTTTCAGCGCCGAGGTGCAGGTGGCGCAGTCGGAGATAACGTAGTCTAAGTCTTCAAAGGCCTTAACGTTGGCGTCGGCCATTTTTCTACCGGTGTCGAAATCTCCGGCGCCCAGAAAGACCGGTGCCCCACAACAGCCCTGCTCCCTGGGCACTATAACCTCCACCCCGTTGCGGTTAAGGAAATCGATTATATGCTTGCCCAAATCGGGCAGGACGAAGTCGGTCATACAGCCGCTGAAATAGCCCACCCTCATCCTGGTCTTAACCCCTTTGGGTGGTACGTTCACCACCGGCACCATCTGCCTCAAGAACCTGGGGGCAATCTGGGGTATATTACGGCCCTTGCCCAGAGCCGAGAGGAACATGGACAGGTGCCTGATGCTGCCCTCGGTCCTGGGCATGAAGATTCCCTGGAACCAGGAGGCAAGGCGGACTACCCAGCCGAAGAGGTTGCGCCGCGGCAGGAGCCAGCGGTAGACGATATTATAGGGGAACTTCAAGCCCCGCGCCTTAACTGCATCCGCCCTAGCGGCGACGATGACGTTGGGGATGTTGGCCTTAGCCGGGCAGTTGACGGTACAGGCCATACAAAGGGTGCAGTCGTTGAGGCGCTCGGCGTACTCTTTAGTATATTCCAGTTCGCCGTCCAGCAGTCCCCTTATCATCATGTTCTTGCCGCGGGCGACCGAAGGCTCTATCCGCTCCTCCTGATAAACCGGGCACCAGAAGGTGCAGAAGCCACACTTCATGCACTGGCTCAGGTCGTCCTCGAACCTCTTTATCTGCTCATAGCGCTCTTGCTTGGTCTTGGCCATATCACACCTTTCCCTCTTCCCATATCTTGCCTGGGTTGAGGATATGGTTGGGGTCTAAGATCCCCTTTATCTTTATCATCAGGTTGAGGGCTATCGGGTCCATTGCCTTTTTAAGAAAGCGCTGTTTCTCCAGCCCGATGCCGTGCTCGCCGGAGAGGACGCCGCCTAAAGAAAGGGCGGCTTCGAATATTTCTCCCATCGTCTTCTGGGCCTTGTCGAACTCCTTCTTGTTCCTGATATCGGTGAATATGGAGGGATGGAGATTGCCGTCGCCGGCATGCCCCAGATAGCTAATAAAGAACCCGCTCTTCTTGGATATATCCTCAAGCTTGCGGATAAACTCGGCCAGCTTATCGCGGGGCACGGCCACGTCTTCAGCCAGGACGGTGTGGGCGGCGCCAAAGGTAGCGGCAAAGCCAGCGCTCCTCATCTTCCAGTACCTGGCGGCTTCCTTGTCGTTCTTGGCCACCTTGATTTCTTTAGCCCCGCTCTTCTTGAGGATGTCGACAATCTGCTTGGACTCTGCCTCCACCGCCGCCGGCGAGCCGTCGGCCTGAAGCAGCAGCAGGGCATTAGCCTCCACCGGCAAGCCCATAGGGGTCATTTCCTCAATCCGCCGCAGGACAAAGTTATCGACGAACTCAATCTTGGCCGGCACCACCCCGCTGGCCATAATATTTGATACCGCCTGCCCGCCGACGGCCATATCATCAAAGACAGCCATCATCGTCTTGTTAGCCGGCGGCATAGGCATCAGCCTCAATGTTATCCTGGTGATTACCCCCAGCGTCCCCTCGGAGCCGGTGAAAAGCATCATCAACTCGTAGCCGGTGCGGTTCTTCACCGTCACCCCGCCCAGCTTCATAACATAGCCGTTGGCCAAGACCACCTCCAGCCCCAGAACATACTGCTTGGTTACCCCGTACTTGACGCAGTAGGGGCCGCCGGCGTTCTCGGCTATAGTGCCGCCCACGGTACAGCCCAGGAAGCTCTGGGGGTCGGGGGGATAGAAGAGCCTCTGCTTGGCCAGGGCGATATTGAAGTCCTGAAGGACGACGCCAGGCTCAACGGTAGCCGTCAGGTTGGTCTTGTTTATATCCAGGATTTTGTTCATCCTAGTGGTGCACAAGACTATGCCCCCCTTGATGGGGATGGAGCCGCCGCTGACATTGGTGCCGGCGCCCCTGGGGGTAACAGGGACCTTGTTATCATTGGCCAATTTAAGAATTTTAGACACCTGCTCAGCGGTCGTCGGCAACACCACCACGTCGGGCATGTGCGCCCAGGTAGCGGTGCCGTCATAGGAATAGGCATTAAGGTCTTCCCTGGCGGTTAAGACCGCCTTCTGACCCAGAATCTTGCGCAGTTTGGATATGACCTTCTTTTCCAGCATATCAGCCCCCTTTAAAATTAGTGGCTAACCTTAATTGTAGCCGCTTTCTCCCCGGCTATCAAAGCCGCTCCCAGGGCGGCCACAATCTGCGGCTCCTCGGGAAGCAGGAGTTTGCAGCCTAAGCCTTCCTCAAGGCTCTTTACCAGCCCGATATCCTTAGCACCACCGCCGACCACGGCGCAGTCGGGTTCGAGCCCCAACCTGGCCACCATGGTCTGGATTTTAGCGGCCAGAGTGCGGTGAAGCCCGGCCAGTATATCTTCCTTGGCGGCGCCCTCGGCGATGCGGGATACCGCCTCTGATTCGGCGAATACGGCGCAGCCGGTATTGAAGTCGACCCGCTTTTTAGATTTCAGAGAAAGCTCGCCGATGTCTTCCAGCTCAATCTGCAAAACCTTGGCGATAACCTGCAGGAAGCGCCCGCTACCGGCGGCGCACTTCTCGCTGAGCAGGAAGGCGGTGGCCCTACCCCGCCCGTCCACCTTGAACACCTTGGTGAACTGCCCGCCGATATCAATCACCGTTCGGGCCGAGGGAAAGAGATAGGCTACGCCCCTGCCCTGGCAGGATATATCGGTGACTACCTCATTGGAAAAGGAGACATTGGCCGCGCCGTAACCGGTAGCTACGGTAAAAGCCAGGTCCTTCAAGGACAGCTTGGCTTTCATCAATGCCTTCTCGGCTACTCCCTTAGCCGTGCGCTTGTAGTCCCCTCCCGAGGGCATTATGTGGTAGGCGATAATCTTGCCCTCGGCCATTACCACCGCTTTGGAGAAAGCGGAGCCGATATCAATACCGCTGACATAGACCATAACTACTTTAGAACCCCTCCCCCATTTTAATCAGTGTATTTCGTCCCACCCAGCCCGCCCAAAAGGGTTTTTTACCCCACGAAAACTTCGTTTTCGCGGGGGCCCCGTTTTCACCCTCTTGAACTCTTTTCCCCACCCCTGGAAGATTGGTGATCCTCTCTTACCTCCCCTTTACCCCCTTGAGCCGTGTTTCAGAGGCACCGCCTTTGAGGGTGGGTTAGGGTGGGAAATAAGGCTTTAAAAACCCTTTCTCTTTATCCTTCCACCCTATAAAGGGCAGAGAGCGAAGCCTTCCTTAATTCCCCTTCCTTTAAAGAGCGGGAAAAGATTAAAATTATTATTATGTAAAGAAGGTGGCCTCGGTTAGGCGGCGCTCGGCCCTGGCCAGTGGCGTCCCCTTCTCCTCCGCCTCTTTTACGATGTCCCTGCCCATCAAAGCGGCGCCGATGGCGCCGGTAAGCAGAGGCTCGGGAGGCACCAAGACCTTGTAACCCAGCCTGGCTTCCAGAGCCCTGACCAGCCCGATATTCTTAGCCCCGCCGCCGGTCAGCGCCACCTCCCTCTCTACCTTCAATCGCCCTATCATGCTGTATATCCTGGCGGCGATAGCCTCATGCAGGCCGGCGATAACATCAGCTAGCGCCACCCCCTCCGACAGCTTGGACACCACCTCCTGCGTGGCAAAGACGGTGCAGGTATTGGCCATCCTCCCCGTCTTCCTGGCGGTCAAGGCAAGCTTGCCCATATCCTCCAGCTTGACGCCGAGCCCCTCCGCCGTCACCTCTAGAAACCGCCCGGTGCCGGCGGCGCACTTATCGTTCATGACGAAGTCCACCGCCCGACCATCCTTTAGTTTAATACCCTTGCTGTCCTGGCCGCCGATGTCAACCACCGTTCTGGCAGAGGGCAGGAAGTAAGCCACTCCCTTGGCGTGGCAGGATATCTCGGTTATCTGCTTATCGGCAACGGGGACGTTGATTCGCCCGTAGCCGGTAGCCACCACATAGGTTATGTCGTCAAAGGGCAGTTTTGCCTTGGCTAAGGCTTCTTCCATCACCCGGTTGGCCAGCCGCCTGTGCTCGGGGCCGGTAGCGCCAATGACCGAGGCGACCACCTCTTTGTCCATAATCACCACCTTGGTCATGGTGGAACCGATGTCGACCCCGGCGAAATACTGCTTCTTCACCGGCTCTTAACCGCCTCCAGGGTATCGATAAAGGCGTCTATCCTGGCCTTGGTATCGGCTTCGTTATAGGAGCTGATGTCGACGATATCGCTCTCCAGCACCAGCGAGGGGATGTCCCTATAGACCTTTTTGAGCAGGTTCAGCTGCCAGATTAAGCCCGGGTGCCAACTGCGGCAGGAAAAGGCTTCGTGCATGACGATGCCGTCTATCTTGTAGTCCTCGATATATTTAATCAGCTTCTCCACATCGGGGTGGGAGCCGGGGCGCTTACGGGCTTTGTCATACCAGTAGGTCCAGAACTTAATCCAGCGCCAGGCGATATGCTCCAGCGGGTCGGTAATCTTGGACAGGTCGATGTCGAAGTTATAGATCGCCTCCACCATGCGGTAGGTGGTCTCCACCGGGAAGACCGCCCCCTTACTGTTAAAGTAGTTGAAATCACTCAAAGCAAACCACGACGGCAAGCCACCACCCCAGAGCAGGCGATATTTCTCGTCAGGAATTACGCCTTCTTTTTTGGCTATCTTCTGCTTCAGCTCATCGTACAAGTCCTTATAGTAGTCATAGGCTTCCTGTGTCCCCATCATAAACACCATAGGCACCATGGTATTCATGGCATCACCGGTACCCATCGGCGTAGGCACGGCTTTACGCAGCTCGTAGGCTTCCCAGATCAGATTCCATGTCCTGTCCGATAAGTCAATCAGCTCAGCGAGACGTTCCCAGTCCATTTTCTTACCGGTATGCTTCTCCAGGAACTCTACCAGCCCTTTAAGCTCTTTTACGATATACTTCACGTAGTAGTCCTGCACCTCGCGGTAGTCGTAATCGTCCTCGTAAGGAGGCCAGGGCATACCCACATCATAGATTGGGACATCGGGCATATAGTGCTGGGCCGCCTGATACCACTTATTCCTGGGGTCACAGAGCATCTGACCGCTGCCCAGCATGAAATCCGGCCTAGCCTGCCCTCCCCAGGGTGCGTCGGGAGGCATCTCGCCCAGCTCCTCGCGCCAGGCATCGAAGCCCAGACCGCAGAGGGCGTAGGTACAGAGGGAGCGGGAGAAATTCTCCGCCTCCGCCCTCTCTAAGAAACGCTGGGCATCGCGCTTAGCTCCGCAGATGCCAGCATAGTTCTCGGTCCATATCGGGACAACATCCATGGCTCGGATAATCTCGTCATAGCAGCAGACGATAAAAGAATAGGCTAGAGGCTTTCCCTCCTCCCGCGCCTGCACTGTACCGCCAATAGCCGCCTTGACCATGGGGCCTATCTTGCTGGCTGCCTCGGTAGCCGTCCTTCTCTTTTTTCTTTCCTCAGGTTTCTTCTCCTCGGTCATAGCCTTCTCCTTATCTCTTTTTTAACTATTTTCTAGCCCAACATCTCCAGGAAAGCCTGGACTCTGGTGCGTAACCGTCCTATGGTGGACATGGAATACTCGTCCTCAAGATAGAGCACCGGCGTGCCCTTGGCTTCGATATAGCTCTTTATCTGGGGCACCTCGAAGCCGAAGGGGTCGCAGTACTTGTAGATATAGAGCACCACGCCGTCGACCTTGAAATCATCAATCATGCGGCGCATATGCCCGAACCTGTCGTCCAGGTATTCCTCATAGTTTCCCTTCATCTCGCGGTAGGTCCGCCCGCACTTAACCTTTCTTAAGTACCGCTCGGCGATACCCTCTATGGGGTCGGCGGTGGCATCCACATCAGACATGAACTCCCTGGCGCCGGGGCAGAGGTCATCGGCCACCACCCAGGCTCCGCTATCCTCGATGAGCTTGATAAAGGCGGTGCTGTCCACCTGGGCGCCGATTACCATTATCCGGGGCTTCTCTGGGGTGGGGGGATTCCCCCTTTGTTTGACCTCCTCGATAACGTCGCCCAGCAGCTCTATAGACTCTCCCACAGGTATGCTCATGGCGGCTATCAATACCCTGGCTACCTCCTCACCCGAGATTAAGGGCGGAGACGCCTTCCTCAATTCATAGAGCTCCCTCATCTTAGCCCGCTGGCGGTTATAAAGCTCCACCGCCCTGGCCAACTCCTGGTCGGTGATTTCCTTGCCGGCAAAGCGCCCCAGGCTGGTTCTAAAGGTATTGAGAATATCCCGATAGAAGTCCAGAGAGGGGTCATCGGTGGTATGGGGCATATTGATGAGGTGAGCGTAGGGAAGGTGAAGGGTATACTTCCAGACATCGTAGGTGCGGCAGATACTGTCGCAGGCATGGGGTATGACGATACCTTCCAGAAAATCATAGTTCCCTTTAAGCGCCATATCAAAGCAGCTACGAACCAAGGGGCAGACGATGGTCTCCATCTCGGTATCGGCCTTGGTAATCGGCTCGTTGACATCCCCCTTTATCCGGAAAGGCATAAAGCCGGCGGCGGTTATAATCTCCAGAGGAACAAAGGCGCACAGGTAGCCCATTATCTTCTGTCCCTGCTTTTTAAGCTCCCTGGCCCTTGAGCCGTAGTCCTGGTAAAGTCTTTCCGCCGCCGCCAGCCCTTTAACAACAGCCTTTTCTGGCATAGACTCACTCCTTTCTTAAACAATGCCTAGTTTAAGGTATTAACTGCTCAGTTGCAACTATGCAATATCTTCCCCCGGCATTTTAGCCTTATCAATCGGGGATAACGAACAAGCCGTCTTCATCGGCTACGGACTGGGAACGCTTTAAGGTAACCCCGGTCATGATATGAATCAGCTTAAACGGCTGCATGTTGGTGAAGGTATAGACCCACTTCGCCTTTTCCAGCACGACCTCATCGGGGTCATCGCCTTTAGCCACCCTCTCCATCAGCTCGCGGTGATAGGCCTCCGTGGCCTTCATGACCCTCTGCAGATAGCGCCTGGGTTCACCTTCGACAATGCCGCCGTGGCTGCGGGCGCCGATACGGGCCGGCAGCGCCGCCAGCTTGCGGATGCTATGGCAGTATTCCTCCAGGGACTGGAAGTAGTTGGGCCAGAAGAGCTCCTTTTCGGGCTCGTATATGCCAGTGGCGTCACCGATGACCAGTATGCCGTCCCTCTGGTTGTGAAAGGAGATATGGCAGGGCGAATGCCCCGGGGTCTCGTAGACCGTCCAGACCACCCCCGACCCCAGGTCTATCTTTTCCCCTTCCCCAACAACCACGTCCACCTCAATGACAGGGTCTTCGGGCTCATCAGACCACCAGTCGATATCGCCCTTCACCAGCAGAATCTCGGTGATGGTCCGGTCTATGCTCAAGAAATTCTTAATAAATTCTTCCTTCTGCAGTTGCTTAGCCGCCGGCTCGCTGCCCACCACCTTCAGGTGGGGCCACAGCTTCTTCAGGTGGGGCACGGCGCCGACATGGTCGGGGTGGGTGTGGGTAAGGGCTACGTATTTTATCCGCTCCGGCTCAATGCCCAGCTCCTTTATCTGGTCGACGAGGATGGGAAAGGTGGCGCCGGTGCCCCCCTCGATAATCATGCCGCTATCCCCCATCGTCAGGTAGGCCGGATAAGAAGGGGTACCCAGCTGATAGAAGTTGGGGGCTACGGTTAAGATTTCGTATACCCTTTCACTCATTTTACTTCCCTCCTTAAAACAATGGCTTTTAGTAAAACAGAAGCCCCTCCGCTTGGGAGGGGCTCTAATTTCTGGCTTTAGTTAGTTTATCTTAAATTGTCTAGTTAATCTCCATGCCCTGCCTCCCAAGCGCCGTTAGCGCCAGCATAAAAGTAGGCGTAGTAATAAGCCTGGGAAGCATTAAGCTTTATCATTTCCTTTTTTACCTTGGGCAGTAGTCTAACACAGGCAATCCGCCCTGTCAACCTTATCTATATAATTTTAAGGTATTACCCCCTCATTTTTCAAGTCGGTGATATCGTCCCAGCTGTAGCCCATCTCCAGCATAATCTCCTCGGTGTGCTGACCGAGCTCGGGGGCTTCTCTTCTTATCGAGGCCGGAGTCTGGCTGAAATCCCAGGGAAAACCGACCATCTTGGTCTTGCCCAGCACGGGGTGGTCGAACCAGCTGACGTAGTTATTGGCCAGCGCCTGCGGGTCATCAATGACCTCGGTGGGAGTCTGGATGGGGGTATAAATTAAGCCCTCCCGCTTAAAGATCTCAAACCACTCGGCCCTGGCCTTGGTGGCGAATATCTTGTCCATAATGGCGATAAGCTCCTTGGCGT
Organism: Dehalococcoidales bacterium; assembly: GCA_034410425.1. Taxonomy (GTDB): domain Bacteria; phylum Chloroflexota; class Dehalococcoidia; order Dehalococcoidales; family BS750m-G39; genus DUEC01. The sequence goes on from DAOUMQ010000088.1 coordinate 11,115, forward strand.
TCTCCCCCCTGGCCTCTATGCTGTTGAAGCGGGGGTCGTTCTCCAGTTCGGGCATGCCCAGTGCCCGGCAGACATTGGGCCAATAGCGGTCGGGTTGGAGGTGAGCCAGGATAAACCACTTATCGTCCTTGGCCTTGTAGTGGTTATAGATGGGGTTGCCGGCCTCGGTCCTGATTTCGCGGGGGAACTCCTGCCCCAGCATAGCCGGCGCCGATAAGACCAGGCTCTCCATACAAATCAGGCTGCCCATCAGCGAGGTATCCACCAGCTGGCCCTTGCCCGTCTTCTCGCGGGCATAGAGGGCGGCACATATCGCCCAAGCGCAGACCATACCCCCCAGCTCATCGCCCAGCCCGGGCAGTACCTGGGAGGGAGGAGTGCCCCGCTCGCCGGAGGACATCATCAGCCCCGACCGCCCAATGCCGGTATAGTCAAAGGAAAGCTCGTTGGCATCGGAACCCTTTCTTCCCCAGCCCGAAGCCTGGGCATAAATCAGGCGCGGGTTCCGCTTCATCAGCACCTCAGGCCCGATGCCCATCTTCTTAGGGGCTTCTATGCTCATGTTGGTCATAAAGACGTCGGCGTTATCAATCAGCTTCAGGAAAAGCTCCATTCCCTGCTTCGTTTTCAAGTCCAGGGCAATGCCCCGCTTGTTGCGGTTATGCTGCTCAAAGTAGTAATTGCGCCCCTTCAAGCCGACCATAGTCCCGATAATTCTCATAAAGCCCCGCCCCGGGTCTCCGGTCAGGGGCTCCACCTTGATGACATCGGCACCCAGGTCCCCCAGCTTGGTCCCGCAAACAGGCCCCTGCTGAAACATGGTTATCTCCACCACCTTAACTCCGTCTAAAGGTCCAGCCATTTTCTTTTTCCCCTTCCAGAATATATTGCCCTCATATAAACAAAATTCCCTCCGCTTGGGGAGGGAAACTTTAAACTCTTTTAACCTAGTTTTTGGCTATATTCAGAAAATTTTTACAATATTGTCCCCCCAAGCGCACCTGGTGCGCCCGCTAAATATGAAGTCCGTAAAGTATAAACCTGGGGAGACAATATTTTCTTTCATCTATATAATCCCGGTTTATTCTAGAAGACTTTACCATATGTAAAATAGTTTGTCAACTTTCAGCTTCATTGACACATGTTTTAGCGGCTTGCTAATAGGTATTGACACAGGGGCTAAAGGAAACTAAACTAAAGCCCCAAGCCAACAAAGAAATAAAGAAAGGGGAAAATTTAATGTCAACGGAAGAAAACAAAGCCATGATTCGCCGCGTTATAGAAGAGGTGCTCAATAAAGCAAACATGGCGGTAGTGGACGAGGTTATGGCCCCCAACTATGTCTACCATCACCCCCAGCAGGAGGTTAAAGGCCCGGAGGGTTTCAAACAATTCGTCACCATGTTCCGCGCCGCTTTCCCCGACCTCCATGTTACCATTAACGATATGTTCGCCGAGGGGGACACCGTGGCCTGTCTTTTCACAATAACGGGTACACACCAGGGCAATTTGATGGGCATACCTCCTACCGGCAAAAAGATGAAAATCGCCGAGGCTGTCTTCATCCGCTTCGCCGGCGGCAAGGAAGTGGAAGCGACGCCAATTCTTGACCAGCTGGACATGATGCAGCAGCTGGGCGTTATTCCTCCCATGGGGCCGAGAGGGTAATCCCCAGAAAATAAAACTTCCCCAAAATCCCAGCTATATTCCGCAGGCAAAGGGTTTATGGTATAGTATGTGAAGCATGCTAGCCAAAGTAATCACCTGCGCCATAATCGGGCTGGAAGGCGCTATTGTTGAGGTTGAGGTAGATATTTCCCCCGGTTTACCCTTGTTTATCATCGTCGGGCTGCCCGATGCCGCCGTCCAGGAAGCCAAAGAGAGGGTGCGGGCGGCAATAAGAAACTCGGGCTGCGCCTTCCCCCTAAAGCGCATCGTGGTCAACCTGGCCCCCGCCCACCTCAAGAAAGCCGGGCCGGCCTATGACTTGCCCATCGCCATCGGCATCCTCCTTGCTTCAGAGCAGGTATCGGCCGATGTCTCTCAAAGCATCCTCCTCGGCGAGTTGTCCTTAGACGGCGGCCTGCGCCACACCAACGGTATCCTGCCCATGGTCGCCCTGGCCCGACAGGAAGACATATCAACTATTATCGTGCCCGAAACCGACGCCAGGGAGGCGTCCCTGATAGAAGGCACCAGAATCATCCCCTTTAAATCACTGTCCCAGCTGGTCAGCTACTTTCGGGGGGAGATACCAGCCCCGGAGTACAAGCCGGAGCCGATGGAGGAGTATACCCCGGCCGCCATGCCCACCACCGACCTTGCCTACGTCAAAGGGCAGGAACACGTCAAGCGTGCCCTGGAGGTGGCCGCTGCCGGCGGGCACAATATGGTGATGATGGGGCCGCCGGGGAGCGGTAAGACACTGCTGGCGCGCTCCCTGCCCTCATTACTGCCGCCGATGACCACCGATGAAGCCCTGGAGGTTACCAAGATATACAGCGTCAGCGGCCTGCTGCCGGAGAATACCCCCATCATCGGACAGCGCCCCTTCCGCGCCCCCCACTATACCATCTCCAATGCCGGGCTGGTGGGGGGCGGACACTGGCCCAGGCCAGGCGAAATAAGCCTCAGCCACCGGGGGGTACTTTTCCTGGATGAGCTCCCCGAATTCGGGCACGCCGTCCTCGAGGTACTGCGCCAGCCCCTGGAAGACCGGATAATCACCATCAGCCGCGCCACGGGCAGTATCACCTTCCCGGCCAACTTCATGCTGGTGGGAGCGATGAACCCCTGCCCCTGCGGCTACTACGGCGACCCCTTCCGGCAGTGCACCTGCTCCCCCGGCCTGGTCGCCCGCTACCAGAAGCGGGTCAGCGGGCCCTTCATTGACCGCGTCGATATCTTTATTGAGGTGCCTCACATCGACTACGAAAAGCTGGCCGACGACAGGCTGGGGGAAAAATCGGAGAAGGTCCAGGCCAGGGTCGAAGCCGCCCGCTCCACCCAGCAACGGCGCTTTAAAGGGACTTCGTTAGCTTGCAACGCCGAGATGACCCCAACCGAGGTAAGGGAGTTCTGCGCGGCCGAGGAATCGGCCCAGAGCCTGCTCAAAGCGGCTATGAAGCAGCTCTATCTCTCTGCCCGCGCCTTCCACCGCATCCTCAAGATAGGCCGCACCCTCGCCGACCTGGAGGGTACCGATATCATCAAAGCCCATCATATCGCCGAAGCCATCCAGTACCGGCCCAGGAGCCTGGTATAGTCAACAAAGCCTTTCTGTAGTAAAATGTAGGCAATGGTAGAAGCACCAAAACCAGCTTATAGCTGGTAATAAAAAAGGAGGGAACCAATGAAGAAAAAGGGACTGATTATGCTCGGTTTGATTACCATCCTGCTTTTAGCTAGCATTACCCCCGGGTGTGGCCTCTTTGGTGGTGTTAAAAAGCCCAGTGTCGACTACGTCCCCCAGGGCTGGTATCTATACGAGGAAGTCTCCTACGGCGATATTGTGGACTATGCCGGCCTGGAATGGGGGCTTCTCACCTACATAGATGATGTGGACTATGATGCGGTGAATATCTTCTACGGCGACGTCCCTTCGATTTTACAGGACAACGAGAATGATAGCGCCGCCCTAATAGCCTATGCGGTCGAGTGTTCGCTCGCCTTCATCCCCGAAGAGACCGGCACCATGGTCGTAGCCGGCCACTTAGCCGGATATACCAGGGCTCATGACACTGCAAACAACTGGTACGAAATGGAGATAATATTCGTCGAGGGCTCTACCTGCATAGACATCTATACTATATTCGACGACAACGCCGCCGATGAAGCGCAGGCAATGTCGCTGATAAACAGCATTGACTTTTAGGCAGGACGGCAGCCACCGCATAGGTGCCGGCCATCCAGTATCGGGCCGGAAGCCTGTCCTAATATAAGTAGATAACGCAAGAGGAGGCATCAAAGTTGCCGTCAGTGGAATGGTTGGGACTTATCGGTGGCGCCATCGGCACCGTTGGCTTTATACCGCAGGTCATCCGTGTCTTCAAG
>DAOUMQ010000089.1:0-7050 GCA_034410425.1 Dehalococcoidales bacterium
GATACCTTGGCCATTTCTTCTCCCCGGCTCCTGCCGAAGAGCTCAATCCGCTTGTCTATTTCCGGTACGTAAAGATAGCTCATATTCTCCACCACGCCCAGGACGGGCTTGTTCATTTTTTGGGCCATGTTCACCGCCTTTCTGACTATCATGGCGGTCAGGTCCTGGGGGGTGAAGACGATGATAACGCCGGAGATGGGGAAGGACTGCATTACGGTGAGAGGGGCGTCGGCGGTGCCCGGGGGCAGGTCTATCAGCAGGTAGTCCAGCTTTCCCCAGAGCACGTCCTCCCAGAACTGTTTGACGGTGTTGCTGATGAGGGGCCCGCGCCAGATAACGGCATCGTCTTCCTGGGGCAGTAGCAGGTTGATTGACATAATCTCAATGCCTGACCTTGAGAGCACGGGCATGATTCCGCTTTCACTGCCGCTGGGCCTTTCGGTGATGCCGAACATCTTGGGGATGCTGGAACCGGTCAGGTCGGCGTCCAGTATGCCCACTTCATGGCCCTGGCGTCTGAGGGTAATAGCGGTCAGTCCGGCCACCAGCGATTTGCCCACTCCCCCTTTGCCGCTCATTATGGCGACGATGTGCCCGATCTGGTTAAGCTCAACGGGCTTGGCCGGGGTGAACTCTATAGCCACCTTTTTTACCCCGGGCAGCTTCTCCACGGCGGCTTTGGCCTGGGAAGTGACCATTTCCTGGGCCTCGGCGCTCAAGGCGGTGGCGGCCAGGGTGATTTTGACCTCCTCTTTGGCGGCGGCGACCTGGCGCACCAGGTTCAGCCCGTTTAAATCCCGCTTAATCCCGGGCACCATTACCTTTCCCAGACTCTCTCTTACCTGTTCTTCAGTAGCCATATAATTATTCTCCTCCTGTTCTAATCACTTTCTCTCTGGCCGAATATCAGGTTGCCTATTCTTACTATGTTGGCCCCTTCCTCCAGGGCGACCTGGTAGGAGTTGGTCATCCCCATAGAGAGATACCTCATCTCCACGTTGGGGATTGCCATAGATTTAATGCGCTCGAATATCTTTCGGGTGGTGATGAAGTAGGGCCTTGAGTCCTCGGGGTCGCCGAAGCGGGGGCCCATGGTCATCAGCCCCATTACCTTTATATTGGGCAGGCTTGAGATTGCCCTGGCCAGCTCTTCGGCTTTTTCGGGCAGTACCCCCGCTTTCTGCGGCTCTTGGCCGCTGTTGACCTCGACCAGTACCGGCATCACCTTATTAATTTGAGCGCAGCGCTTATTGATTTCGGTGGCGATTTCAACCGAATCGACGGTCTCTATCATGTCGAATATTTTTACCGCTTTCTTGGCCTTATTCTTCTGCAGATGGCCGATGAAGTGCCATCTTGCCTTGTTGCCGACGGCGGGGTAGATTGCCTCGGCTTCCTGGACATAGTTCTGGCCGATAATCTTTATGCTCGCTTCCACCGCGGCCAGCACTTCCTCAGCTGTCCTCGTCTTGGCGGCGGCGACCAGTTCCACCCCCTCGGGCAGCTCTTTTAGCAGTTTTTGGACGTTTTGCGCAATTCCCATGACCAATCTCTCTACCAAGGGCTAGCTGGCGGCGCCCCGCCTCAGGGTGAGCGAGGCCAGTACCATCAGACCGGCGGCATAGCCGGCCAGGACGCCGATTTCCTTGCCTATGTCCAGCAGGCTCTGCCCCTGGAGCATCAAGGCCCTGATGCCGTCCACGCCGTAGGTCAGGGGCAGGAACCTGGCTATCCACTGCAGGTATTCCGGCATCTGGCTTACCGGCCAGAGCAGCCCGCAGAGGAATATCTGGGGCAGTATAATCAAGGGGATGAACTGCACCATCTGGAACTCGTTGCGGGCGAATACAGAGATGAAAATGCCCAGACAAACGGCCAGGATGCCGATGATAATCTCGAAAACTATAATCTGCCAAAGCGCGCCGTAGAAGCTGATATCGAGCACATATACCAGGTAGAAGAATAGAATCAAGGTCTGAAGCACGGCGAAGAGCAGGAAGCCGCAGAGATAACCGCCGACTATATCCGGCTTGGAGACCGGTGAAGCCATCAAACGTTCCAGCGTTCCCTGGGAGCGCTCCCTCAAGAAACTGATGCCGGTGAGTATGAAGCCGAAGAAGAGTATCAAAACCGCCAGTACGGCGGGGGCGATATAGTCCAGCATTTGCTTTTCGGGGATGCTGACGCCGACAATGCTGGCTATAACCAGCGGCACGGCTATCAGCAGCACCATAGTGCGCCGGTCGCGTATCAGCTGTTTCATCACCCTGACGGCGATGGTGGGCACTTGATTGAGAATCACTTTTTATCCTCGCGGTGAATAAAATAGAGAAAGGCGTCTTCCAGGCTGGCCTCGGCTTGGCCGACGGCTTTTCTTAGCTCATTCGGCGTGCCCTGGGCGATGAGCTTGCCGCTGCGCATAAAGGCAAGGCGGTCGCAGTGGGCGGCGTCGTCCATGGTGTGGCTGGAAACGATAAGGGTGGTGCCCTGGCCGGTCAGGTTGGCAAAGTGCTCCCAGAAGGTGAACCTCAGCTCGGGGTCGAGGCCGACGGTAGGCTCATCGAGGAAGAGCAGGGGAGGGTTGTGGACTATGGCGCAGGCCAGGCTGACCCTCTGCCTCATGCCGCCGCTCAATTTTAGCACCGAGTCCTTGCGGCGCGGCCAGAGGTCGACCAGCCTGATGACCTCTTCCACCCGCCGAGCCCGCTGCTGCTTATCGCTCAAGTGATAGACGCGGGCAAAGAAGTCCACGTTCTGCATCACCGATAGCTCGGTGTAGAGGGAATGGAGCTGGGGCATATAGCCGATAAGATGTGCCGTTTTCCGGGAAGGCGTCTTTCCCAGGATGCGTATGTCGCCCGATTTCGGCTTCAAGAGGCCGACCAGCAGACGAATAAGGGTGGTCTTGCCGGCACCGTTGGGCCCCAGCAGACCGAAGCTTATGCCGCTGGGCACCTCTAGTGATAGCTTATCAATGGCCTTTATGTTATGGTAGTTGAATGAAGCCTTGTCAACCTCAACCGCGGGTACGGCTGGCGCCCTCTTTACCATAGCTGTCAACAAGGATATAATTATGCACCAGATTAGTCAAGCAAGTTCAATGATAGAGTCTTGGGCGAATGCAGATTGAGACCAGAAGGCAGATAGCCGACCTGACCTCTAATATCCTCAACCCCTTCGTAGTGAGTCTGGTGATAATCCTTTTCCTTTCCTTTGAGTCGACATCAACCACCCCTGACGCCCTGAGGTGGGCGCTGATTTTAATCGCCGTCAGTATACTGCCTATCTTCTTGCTTATGGTCTATCTGGTCAGAAGGGGCCGCCTTGACCGCTTCTTCACCGGTGTCCGCCGTCAGAGGACCATGGTCTACCTGCTGGCGGTCGCCTGGGCGATTATCGCCGGCGTCATTATCCTCTGCCTCGGCGCGCCATTAGTGCTGAGGGCTACCTTTGTCGCCGGGCTTTCGGCGGTAATCGTCTTTACCTGCATCAATCTCTTCTGGAAGATAAGCCTTCACATCGCCTTCATCGCCGCTTCGGTGGCAGTGCTGGCCATCCTGTATTGGCCGATAGGGATGGTGAGCCTGGTCTTTCTGCCGCTGATGGGCTGGGCGAGGATTGAAGCGGGGCACCACTCAATGGCTCAGGTGGCTACCGGCGCCGTCCTGGCGGCGGCAATTGCGGTGATTACCTTTTATCTCTTCGAGCTGTTTTAGGTGTGAGAGAAGCTGGCTGCCGAGCCAGGATTCGAACCTGGGCTAAGGGATCCAAAGTCCCCTGTGCTACCGCTACACAACTCGGCATCCTGTATGGTGCCGAAGGTCGGGCTCGAACCGACATGGGGGTTGCCCCCCAACAGTTTTTGAGACTGTCGCGTCTGCCTATTCCGCCACTTCGGCTCTTAAGTTTCAAAACACAAGCGGAAGATGGGATTCGAACCCACGACCCTCTCCTTGGCAAGGAGATGCTCTACCACTGAGCCACTTCCGCACAAATACATCCGCAAAAATCCTCGATTTTCGCGGGAACCCATTATCTACATGGTGCCGAGGCCCAGAATTGAACTGGGGACACCTTGATTTTCAGTCAAGTGCTCTACCAACTGAGCTACCTCGGCACGGAGTTTATTGTAGCTACTGGCTATAGCAGTGTCAAGCAACTTCAAACAATGTGGTATACTGGATTGCCATGCGGCGCAAGGTCTTTGGTCTTAACCCCAACGTCTTCTTCCTGGGCATAGTCAGCCTGCTGACTGATGTCTCCAGCGAGATGATTTTTACCATCGTCCCCCTCTTTCTATTCAATGTGCTCAGGATAGGCACGCCTATTATCGGTCTTATCGGCGGGCTTTCTGAAGGCACCGACGCTATCTTCAGGATAATCAGCGGCTGGCTCAGTGATAAGGTGGGAAAGCGCAAGCCGCTGGCGTTATTGGGTTATAGTGTTTCCACGATAGCCAAGCCCTTTATGTATCTGGCGTCGACCTGGGGCGCCGTGCTGGCCATTAGATTCGGCGATAGGGTAGGGAAGGGCATCCGCACCTCCCCCCGCGATGCCCTGGTGGCTGACTCGGTCTCGGCTGGGGAAAGGGGCAAGGGTTTCGGTTTGCACCGGGCTATGGATACCTTCGGCGCCGTCCTCGGGTTGGCGATAGCCGCCGTCATTATCTACCTGGTTCAGGGCGGGGGGCTTGAGCTCAGCCTGGAGAGCTACCAGTGGCTGGTGTTGGTGGGCGTGGTACCGGCAGTGCTGGCGGTATTGGTGCTGCTGTTCTTCGTTCGGGAACGGAGAAGACATCCCTCAGGCGGTGTAAGCTCTCGGCTGAGTTTAAAAGGCGTGAGCGGCTTTGATAGCCGGTTCAAGCTGTTCCTGGTGATTATGGCGGTATTCACTCTGGGCAACTCCAGCGATTTCTTTGTCATCTTAAGGGCGCAGGACCTGGGCTCGTCGGTTATCTATGTGGTGTTGATGCTGGTGGTGTTCAATATCGCCTATGCCGTTACCGCTCTGCCGGCGGGGGTGCTCTCTGACCGGCTGGGGAGGCGGCGAGTTATTACCCTGGGCTGGTTTATCTACGCCCTGGTCTATCTGGGGTTTGCCCTGGCATCAGAGATGTGGCAGGTCTGGCTGCTCTTTGCCTGCTATGGAGTCTATTACGGGATAGTGGAAGGGGTGGCACGAGCCTTCGTCGCCGATTTGGTTCCCCGGGAGAAGCGGGGCACCGCCTACGGACTTTATCACGGGGTGGTTGGTCTAACCCTCTTGCCGGCCAGCCTGATTGCCGGCTGGCTGTGGCAGGCGGTCAGTCCCGCCGCTCCCTTCTACCTCGGCGCCGGGCTTGCCTTTATCGCCATGCTGGGGATTATGGGGCTGATTAGGGAGTAGCGCCTCGTCTTTAGCTGGTGTTGACAAAGAAATCGGTTGTCAGTAGAGTTTATTTTAGGGGCCGCCATGAAAAGGTCTATCTTGAAGTGGGAACTGGTCGGCATCGCTGTAATAGCCATAGCCGGTTCGCTATTGCACTTTGTTTTTGAGTGGTCGGGCGGCTTGGCGCCCGTCGGTGCGATTGCCGCCGTAAACGAGAGCGTCTGGGAGCATTTTAAGTTAGCCTTCTGGCCGGCATTGATTTACGCCATAGTGGAGTACCCGTTCTTAAGGCACTCGGCGAAGAATTTTATGTTTGCCAAGGCAATCGGTATCTTTGTTATGCCGCTGGTTATCGGCGTTGTCTTCTATGCCTATACGGCTATTGCCGGCGAGGAGATTCTGCTCGTCGATATTCTGCTCTTTTTCGTAGCCGTTGCCCTCGGCCAGCTGGCCAGCTACAAGGTAATGACCATGAGGCGCCTGCCGCGGTGGACGGGTGGGGTGGGGCTGGTGATGGTCATTCTGCTGGCGGTAGCTTTCATCGTCTTTACCTTCTACCCGCCGGAGCTTGGCATCTTCAGGGATGCGGTTAGCGGCGGCTACGGCATCATCCCCTAGAAGCGGGCTATTTCTTATAGAGCACAGCCACTGCCCAGCCGATGTACCAGCTTATGCTGGCGGCGAAGAAGGCAATGGTCAGCATGTACCAGGACAGTGGCGTCAGACCGATAATGTTGCTGGTAGCCTCAGCAATGATGCCCAATATGGCGAAGATAAAGCCGAGCCCCCAGCAGATGCCGCCGGATGCCGCCCAGAAACCGGCCATCTTCTTTGCCCTTTCACCGCTTGCCCATTTTTTGGCCATGGATTTCACTTCCTTTCACTTTTAGCTCGGGCTATTATACCACCACATTGTCAATCAGCCTAGTCCGGCTGTTTTCTTTGGGGGGTATTGACAAAGGGGGTATCGCTTTTTACAATGCCCACAGGTCATATAAGAACTAAGGAGGTAATCATGGACTACACTACCTCGGAGTTGACGATTCTTTCCGCGATGAACTGGCTTCACCTGTTGGCCACGGTGGTCTGGATTGGGGGCATAGTTATCAACGTGATGGTTATCTCGCCCGCCGCCAAGGAGAGCCTGGAACCGCCGATGATGATGCGTCTCTGGGGCGCGCTGATGAAGAGGTTCCGCAAGATGGTCTACGTCAGCATGGGCATCTTCATCGCCACCGGCATCGTCATGATGATGATGAACAGCGGCTACAGTAGCACCTTTGACTTCGGCGATACCTGGACGCTGGTTCTGGTGCTGAAGCATATCTTCGTCGTTATCCTGATTGGCATGGCTATCTATATGCTGGAGTTTGTCTTCCCCAGGCTGAAGAAGCTGGCGGCCAAGGGGCCTTCTCCCGAGGTGGCTAAGGCGGAGAAGCGCCAGAAGATGGTTGGGGCGATAACCTTGGTGCTGGCCTTGATTATCCTGGCCTTTACGGCGGTGAACGGAGCGGTATCAATGCTGGCGTAGTGGGTTGGTGGAGGGCAGAGATTTTATTAGTTTGACTTTGGGAAGCTATAGTTCGGCTTCAAGCCTCCCAATGTTCACATCTATTGCTATAACCACGTCGAGAGCAAGACGTCCAACCTGCCTTAAGTTATGTCTTATAGCTAGGTTTCGAG
>DAOUMQ010000090.1:0-5038 GCA_034410425.1 Dehalococcoidales bacterium
ATCGGCCAGTACTTCGTCGCTTCCGGTGTCTACACCGTTTTCGGCGTTACCTGGCCCACCACCGGCAGCAAAGAGGTGACCGATTTCTTGTTCAAGGACATGGAGGAAAGGTACGGCGGTATGTGGGCTTTTGAGCCCGACCCGATTCAAGCCGCCCAGCTTATGATTGCCCATATTGACAAGAAGCGCAAGGCTCTGGGCATTGACGAGGCCAGAGAGCGCGTGCTCTACGATATGGAGATGAGGAGAGAGCTGGAATAGGCTTTAAAGAGCCTATAGAATCAGGAGATAGGGGGTTTTAGATATGTCTAAGATTATTGCCTCGGCGGCTATTAGAGGCGCTTACAAGATTGTTGACCAGGCGGAGAAGAAATGGCAGGAGGCAATGGACAAGTGGGGAGCCAAGGAACCGGTGGGTTTCCCCAATACTGCCTATTATCTGCCGGTAATCTACGGCATCCTGGGCACCAAGGTAGAAAAGCTGGGCGATATGGAGCAGGTAATAAAGAGGTGCAAGGCCCTGCTGCCGCCCCCGGTAAGAGAAGAGCACCCCTTGCCCTATCTGGCGCCGGCCCTGGATGCCGGTATGGCCACCTTCTTTGCCGAGGAGTTGATAGAGGCCATAAGGTACTTGGAACAGCCCGACTTCTACACCAAAAGTGAAGACCCCACCGATAGCAATATCTGGCTGGGCGCCGCCGATGACGTCATTCTGAGGAAGAGGGGCGTTGAGTTCGTTGACGGCACTGCCCCTGGCTTTGCCGCCATCGTTGGCGCCGCCCCCACCAATGAAATAGCGGCCAATATCGCCCAGGAACTCCAGCAGAAGAACCTATACGTGTTTATGGCCTCCGAGTACAACGGTAAAAAGTTCTCGGAACAGCTGGTGGAGGCGAAGGTGCAGATCGGCTGGCCCACCCGGCTGGTCTCCTTCGGGCCCTCTATAAGCGCCGCCGTCTTCGCTATGGGCTTTGCCACCAGGGCGGCTATGTCCTTCGGCGGCATTGAGCCCGGCGATTACCGCAAGATTCTTATCTATAATAAAGACCGCATCTTTGCCTTTGTCCTTCCCCTAGGTTTTGTTACCGATGAGTGGTATGCCAACGCCGCCGGGGCGGTCAATTGGGGGTTCCCTACCATCGCCGATACCCCCATCCCCGAGATTTTACCCACCGGCATTTGCACCTACGAGCACGTTGTCTCCAATGTCCCCCACGATAAAATAGTAGCCAAAGCCGTGGAGGTAAGGGGGCTCAAGGTCAGCGTGGCTGAGGTGCCGGTTCCGGTGGCCTACGGCCCCGCCTTTGAAGGTGAAAGAGTCAGGGGTGAGGATATCTACTTTGAGGCTGGCGGCGGCCGGACGCCGATGGTGGAGTGGGTTACCACCAAGCGCATGGAAGAGGTCGAGGACGGCAAGATTGAGGTCATCGGCCCTGAGATAACCGACATCGAGCCCGGCTCCCGGTTGCCCCTGGCCATAGCCGTGCAGGTGGCGGGTAGGGAGATGCAGGAGGACTTTGAGCCTATCCTGGAGCGCCAGATTCACCACCTGATAAACTATGCCCAGGGCGTGATGCACATCGGGCAGAGGGATATTGCCTGGATACGGATCGCCAAGCAGGCGGTGTAGAAGGGCTTTAAGCTGCACCACATCGGCGATATTCTTCACGCCAAGCTTCACCAGGACTTCGGACGGATATTCGATAAGATACAGGTAAGACTGTATACCGAGGAGGACAAGGTCAAAGCAGTAGTGGAGCAGGCGAGGGCGGTCTACGGCAAGCGGGACGCCCGCATCGAGGGCATGACCGACGAGACCACCGATACTTATTACTCCTGCACACTGTGCCAGTCCTTTGCCCCCAGCCACGTCTGCGTCATCAGCCCGGAGAGGACGGGCTTATGCGTTTCCTATAACTGGATGGACTGCAAGGCCTCCTATGAGATTAACCCCACCGGGCCCAACCAGCCGGTGCCCAAGGGCGATACCATCGACGCCAAGTTAGGGCAGTGGAAGGGGGTAAACGATTTTATCTACAAAGCCTCCCGGCAGAAGATAGACCACTATAACTTCTACAGCATCGTCAACGACCCCATGACCACCTGCGGCTGCTGTGAGTGTATTGCTGCTGTACTGCCCATGTGCAACGGGGTAATGACGGTAAACCGGGAGTACACCGGCCAGACCCCCTGCGGGATGAAGTTCACCACCCTGGCCGGGACAATCGGTGGGGGTTTGAGCACCCCCGGCTTTGTCGGCCACGGCAAGTACAATACCTGCCAGAGAAAATTCATCAACGGTGACGGCGGCATAAAGAGGATAGTCTGGATGCCCAAGTCACTGAAGGAAGAGATTGCCGAGCGGCTCAAGGCGCGGGCTGAGGAGATTGGTATCCCCAACCTGCCCGATATGATTGCCGATGAGACCATCGGCACTACCGAGGAAGAGATTCTTCCCTTCCTGCAGGAGAAGGGGCACCCCGCTCTTGAGATGGACCCGATACTGGGATAGGAAGGAGCTTTGTCATGGCGCTTACCGGAATAGAGATATTTAAACTACTGCCCAAGACCAACTGTAAGGACTGCGGCGAGCCTACCTGTCTTGCCTTCGCCATGAAGCTAGCCACGGGCAAGGCGGAACTGAATGCCTGCCCCCATGTCTCCGAGGAAGCCAAAGCCAAGCTGACCGAGGCCGCCGCCCCGCCCATCATGCCGGTGACCATCGGCATTGGCGACAGGGTGCTTAAGGTCGGCGGCGAGACGGTCATGTTCCGCCACGAAAAGAGGTTTGAGAATCCCCCCGGCCTGGCCATGCTTATCAGCGACGACATGGCTGACGCCGAGGTCGACAAGAGGCTGAAGAAGTTTAAAGAGCTTGAGTACGAGAGGATAGGCCTTGTCCTCAAGCCCGATTTGATTGCTCTGAAGAGTGCTTCGGGAGACAAGGCCAAGTTCGAAGCCTTAGTTAATAAGGTAAAGCAGAGTACCGATGGTGGGCTTATCCTGATGAGCGATAACCCTGATGTCATAGCCGCCGGACTGGCTGCTTGCGCCGACCGCAAGCCCCTGCTCTATGCCGCCACCGAGGGGAACCAGGAAAAGATGGCTGAGCTGGCCAAGACAAATTCCTGCCCGCTGGCGGTGAAGGCGGCTAACGTAGAGAAACTGGCCGAGCTTACGGCCAAACTGGCCGAGGCCGGAATCAAGGAAATGGTCATCGACTCCGGCTCGCGGAAGCTGCGCCAGGCCTTTGAAGACCAGGTAATCATCCGCAGCGCCGCCCTGGCCAAGAAGTTCCGCCCTCTGGGCTTTCCCACCATCGTTTTCCCCGGTGAGATGACCGATGACCCCTTGAAAGAGGCGGTAATCGCCTCTGTTTTTATAGCTAAGTACGGTGGCATTATCGTCCTCTCCGATTTTTACGGGGAGAGCCTCTTCCCTTTGCTGGTGGAGAGGCTGAATGTCTATACCGACCCCCAGCGGCCGCTGGCGACCACCGAGGGAATCTACGAGATTGGCAGTCCCGGCGAGAACTCCCCGGTGCTCATCACCTCCAACTTCTCCCTGACCTATTTCATCGTCTCCGGCGAGATAGAGACCAGCCGCGTCCCCAGCTACCTTCTGGTCAAGGATACCGAGGGGCTCTCGGTGATGACCGCCTGGGCGGCGGGCAAGTTCGTTGCCGATGCCATCGCCCCCTTCGTTAAGAAGTGCGGCATCGCCGATAAGGTTAAACACCGCAAGCTGATAATCCCCGGCTATGCCGCCGCCGAGAGCGGTGGCCTGGAAGAAGAGCTGCCTGACTGGGAGATTCAGGTGGGCCCCAGGGAGGGCTCGCACATCCCGGCTTACCTTAAGTCGTGGCAACCTTGAGGAGGTAAAGAATGGTCCTCATTGGCGAAAATCTGAATATAATGTCCAAGACTCTCGGCCCGGCGCTAAAGGAAAGAAATCCAGGGCCAATCCAGGAGATGGCCAAGGCCGAGGCTGAAGCCGGCGTTGATTATATCGACCTTAACATCGGCCCTGCCCGTAAGGCGGGAGACGAGATGATGTCCTGGGTGGTGGAGACGGTGCAGGGCGTTACCGATAAGGCGCTTTCCCTGGACACCACCAACCCGGTGGCTATGGAGGCCGGACTCAAAGTGGCTAAGGGCAAGGCGCTGATTAACTCCATCTCCCTCCAGCCGGATAGATTGGAGCAGGAACTGCCCCTGGTCAAGAAGTATAATGCCTCCATGATAGGGCTTCTCTGGGGGGTGGAGGGGATGCCCAGAGATGCCAACGAGCGGGCTATGCTGGCCGTTGACCTCATGTACAAGGCCGGCGAGGCTGGCATCGCCAACGAGGATATCTGGATAGACCCGATTCTTACCCCGGTTTCGGTGGAGATAAACCAGTTGAAAGCCTGCTTCGAGTTTATGGCCATGCTCAAGGACATCGCCCCCGATTGTAAATCTACCGTCGGGCTTTCCAACGTCTCCAACGGCACCCCAAATCACCTCAGGCCCTACCTCAATCGTACCTGCATGATAATGCTGATGAAACACGGGCTCTATTCGGCGATAGTTGACGCCTTTGATGCCGAGCTGATAAGCATTGCCCGCGGGAATAAGCCGGGAATCGTTGACCTGGTGCACCGGGTGATGGACGGCGATAAGCCCGACCTCGCCTCTCTGAGCGAAGAAGAGGCGAAGTATGTCAAAACGGTCAGGGTTATCACCGGCGAAGCCCTCTATTCCCATTCCTGGCTTGAGATATAGTAACAGTCTTTAGTGTGGCCGCCTCTATGCTTAACAAGGCGCATTCGTGTATAATGGGAAGGCGTATTCATAGTTTTGAAGGG
The DNA here is from genome assembly GCA_034410425.1 of Dehalococcoidales bacterium. GTDB lineage: Bacteria > Chloroflexota > Dehalococcoidia > Dehalococcoidales > BS750m-G39 > DUEC01. The sequence goes on from DAOUMQ010000090.1 coordinate 4,847, forward strand.
ATTTTCAGGCGCTAGAGAGAGGAAAGCCAGTTGAGCTTACAGCCGCTGTTTGAGTCGGGGAAGTTCGTCGTTACCGCCGAGGTCGGCCCGCTTAAAGGGACTGATACCACCGAATTAGAGGAAGCCGCCGAGCTTCTGCGGGGAAGGGTAGATGCCACCAATGTTACCGACCAGCAAAGCTCGGTGATGAGA
>DAOUMQ010000091.1:0-9471 GCA_034410425.1 Dehalococcoidales bacterium
GTTTCTCCCATGCCTTGAGATCCTTCAAGCGTTTACCACAACCGGGGCAGTTAGTCTCCATTTTTTCATATCTACCTATTACAAACTTGTTTATAACACATACAACAGGTAAAATCTAGGGTGAGAAACATTGAAAAGTCCAAACGATAACAATCAAAAGCAACCAATCAACTGGCAACACTTGTTTGCCCCAAGCTCGGTGGCGGTCATCGGTGCCTCCAACACACCGGGCTCCTGGGGCTACGGCATCATGAACCACCTCCTCACCTCCAAAAAAAGAAAGCTCTATCCGGTGAACCCCAACGCCGCCGAGGTCCTGGGAATCAAAGCCTATGCCAGCGTGACCGAAGTACCGGGCGACGTGGAGCTGGCTGTCATCGTTGTCTCGGCGACGCGGGTGCTTAAGATAATCGAAGAGTGCCTGCAGAAAGGGGTAAAGGCGGCGGTTATTGTCTCCGGGGGCTTTGCCGAGACCGGCGAGGAGGGTAAAAAACTGGAGGATGAGGTAGCCAAAATCGCCCGGCAGGGAGGCATCCGCTTTATCGGGCCCAACACCATGGGCCACGCCGATAACTACTCACAGCTCTCCACCCTGGCCTGGACATGGGAGACCCCTCCCGGGCCGGTGGCTCTTATCTCCCAGAGCGGCAACTACGGCCACCGCATAATCCACCGGGGGATGATTTCCGGAATCGGCTTCAGCAAATTCGTCTGCACCGGCAACGAAGCCGACCTACACCTGGAGGACTACTTTGAGTATATGGCCCAGGACAAGCACACCAGTATAATCACCGCCTACATTGAGGGCTTAAGAGAGGGCAGGCGCTTCTTCCAGATAGCCAAAAAGACTACCGCCAACAAGCCCGTTATCGTCATCAAGGGAGGGGCGACCAAAGGCTCGGCCAGGGCCGCCAGGTCCCACACCGCCACCTTAGCCGGCTCGGATGAAATCTACACCGCCGCCTTCCGCCAGTCCGGGGTGCTCAGGGTGGACGATGACGACGAGCTCTGCGATTTGGTCACCGCCCTGCTCTACCAGCCGCTGCCCCGCGGCAACCGGATAGGCATACTGACCATCGGGGGCGGGCTGGGGGTAATGGCGGCTGAAGCCTGTGAAAAAGAAGAGCTGGAGCTGGCCCCGCTGGCTCCAGCGACAATGGAGAAGCTGAACGATTACCTGCCGCCGAGATGGTCTCACGGCAACCCGGTGGATATGGCCGGCATCAGCATGGCCGAGAACCCGGTCATCTTCCCTTCCCTCTGGGCATTGATGGAGGACGAAGGCGTCGACGCCGTCTTACTGCAGGCGCCGGTGGGAGCTAACACCAACCGCCTGGCCACCATGTTCGATAGCCGCCAGATTAAAGCGGTCAGGGAGGCGGAGGAAAATGCCTTGAGCGCTTTAGGCAAAAAGGTGAAGCAACTGGGGAAACCGGTTTTTATGGTCAAGCCGGCCGTCGAATTCGCCACCGACCCCGAGGTAGCCTCCCTCTTCAGCCGGGAAGGAATCCCGGTCTACCCCAGCCCGCGCCGCGCCGCCAAGGTGCTCAACCACCTGGCCTGGTACCGGCGATATATTTCTCCCCTGACCCGATAATAGTCGATACTGGTTGATAACAGTCAATTTCTCTAAAGCCTCCAGCCGCTATAGCCTTAGATACCAAGAAATATGCCAACTGGCGTACACCCACATAGAAACTGGCTGGAAAACGGAGCATAAGCGCAATCGCAGAAGTTGACAGCGATGGGGACATACCGCCTCCACCAGACAACGGACTTGACAGTCATAGATGAGCACTCTGGTATGATAAGGTATGCTAGAAGGCAAATGCCCCCAGTGCGGTTATCATTGTGCTGGTTGGGCATTGCGCTTCCCCCAGAACCAGATGTGCCCCAAGTGCGGCACCGGGCTGGAGCTTAAAGAGGGCGGGCGCAAGATTGCCACCGGTTACTCCCCTTTTACCGCTGAAAAATACTACGTCGATTTGCCCTCCAATGCCCCCAATCCACGGGACAAGGCCAAGAGCGGCCGCAAGCCCAACAAGCGCTCCCGCTCTTAAAACCTGTCTGGTATCTGGCCGTCACCGCTACCCTCACGTCCCTATCATCCCTACCAGGATAAGCCAATGTTGCTATCCAGCCGCCTTTTATGATATTATCCTCTGAAGATAGCCAAATGTTATCGGCATTTACTTATAGCTGCTGGACACCCCATTGAGTGACCACACCCGGACTCGGCTAAACTCGCAGGGTCAAATTCTCTTAATAGGTGCAGCACCACGCGATAAGCGGGAGGTAGGACTATGAACAAAAGGGACAAGCTGGCCGAAATCGTGGGCAGTGATAACTTTTCCGACGCCCCCGAAGCCCTGGAAAGCTATGCCAGGGACTTCAGCCTCACCCCACCGGCAAAGCCGGACTGCGCGGTGAAGCCGAAGGACGCCCAGGAGGTGCAAAAGGTCATCAGGCTAGCCAACGAGCATTCCCTGCCCGTGGTGCCGACCAGCTCGCAGGTGCACTTTCACGGGGCTACCATCGCCAAGAAGGGCGGCATCATCCTCGACTTGAGCCGGATGAACCGGATTTTCGAGGTCGACGAGCTTAACCGCCGGGTTAGAATGGAAGCCGGGGTGACCTGGGAGCAGATTACCAGCCACCTGGAGAAAAAAGGCTTTAGAATAATGACGCCACTACTGCCCCACCCCCTGCGCTCGGCGGTCACCGACTGCTTGGAAAGGGAAGTCATCACCAACACCGTCTATGATTACGGCGAACCCCTGCAGAGCATGGAGGTGGTCTGGCCCACCGGCGAAATCTTCCGCACCGGCTCGGCCAGTGTCGCCGGCTACCCCGATTCCCCTTCCAAGGGGGCTAACCCCTCGGGACCGGGCATAGACTTTTACCGCTTCCTCCAGGGTGCCCAGGGAACGATGGGAGTGGTAACCTGGGCCAACATCAAGATTGAACACCTGACCAAGATGGACAAGATATTCCTGGCTCCGGTCCCAGACCTAAACTACGCTATAGAATTCCTCTATAAGATTCTGAGGCTGAGAATAGGCCAGGAGTGCCTGCTGCTCAATAATATCAACCTGGCAGCGATAATGGCCTCAGACTGGGACAAGGACTTCCCCGCACTGCGCAAAACCTTGCCCCTCTGGACGCTCATCCTGGTAATAAGCGGCCACCAGAGACGCCCCGAGGGCAAGCTCAAGTACGAAGAAAAGGCGCTCAATGAGGTCATTAAAAACGATTTCCCCAAGCTTTCTCTGGCCGAAGACCTCCCCAAACTCCCCGGCTCAGGCAAGAAGCTGTTAGCCATGCTCCGCAAGCCCTGGCCCAAAGAGGTCACCTACTGGAAGAACCGCTATAAGGGCGGTTGCCAGAGCCTCTTCTTCATCACCAGGCCGGAGCTGGCGCCCAAATTCATCGGCATTATGGAGAAGGTAGCCGCCAAGCACGGCTACCCATTAAACGATATCGGGGGCTACCTCCAGCCCATAGAGCATAATCGGGCCTGCCACCTGGAGTTCAACCTCTATTACGACCCATCCCGCCGCCCCGAGGTGGAGCGCGCCCAGAAAATATACCGTGAAGCCGCCCCTCTCCTGATGAAGGAGGGGGCTCTTTTTAGCCGCCCCTACGGGGAACTGGCCAAGATGGTATACGATAAAGCCGACGGCTATGCCCAGACGCTGAAGAGGGTGAAAAAGCTCTTCGACCCCAAGAATATCATGAATCCGGGTAATCTGTGCTTCTAGGGAGGACTAAAGATGCTCAAAGGCAAAGTGAGTCTGGATGTAACCCGATTAGATAATTTTGAATACGATATGAGCAAGTGCATCAAGTGCAAGGGTTGCACCTGGGTAGACCACATCTACATGCCCGGGGTAACCTTCAGCACCCGCTGTCCCAGCGCTACCCGCTATCTCTTCGATTCTCACGGCGCCTACGGCAAGATGAGAATCGGGCTGGCTATGTTAGAGGGAAGAATGGAATACTCGGATAAGCTCCTGGAGATACTCTACGCCTGCACCCTCTGCGGCGCCTGCGACGTGGGCTGCAAGCGGAACCTGGACCTGGAGATAGAGCTTTCCCTTGAGGCGCTGCGGATAAAGGCGGTCAAGGACGGCCAGGGGCCTATGCCCCAGCACAAAAAGGTAGCCCAGAATATAAGCAAAGAGCACAACCGCTTCGGCTCCCCCCACGCCAACCGCAACAAGTGGCTGCCGGATAATATAAAACCGGCCCCAAAAGCCGATGTGCTTTATTTCGTCGGCTGCTCGGCTTCATATAAAAACCCGGAGATAGCCCGGGCAACGGCCAAGATACTGAAGGCCGCCGGCACCCCCTTTATGCTCTTAGACGATGAGCGGTGCTGCGGCAATATTCTTTATTCGGTAGGCATGGCCGACGAGGCCAGAGAATTGGCCAAGCGCAATATCGAGGCGGTCAGGAAAACCGGGGCCAAGACCCTCCTCCTCAGCTGCGCCGAGGGCTACCGGATGTGGAAGGTCGACTATCCCAAGCTGCTCAACATCGCCACCGCCGACCTCGGTTTCAAGGTGGTGCACCTGGTAGAATTCGTCGATGAAATGATTAAGAAAGGAACGCTTAAATTCACCAAGCCGCTCAACCTGCGCCTGACCTATCACGATTCCTGCAGTTTGAGCCGCTTGAGCGAGCCCTGGACGCCCTGGAGCGGAGAGCGCGGGGAGTGGGGCATGGTAAGCCCTTCCCTGGAGCGCCGGCGCGGCACTAACGGTGTCTACCAAGCGCCCAGGGATATACTTAAAAGCATCCCCGGGGTGGAGCTGGTGGAAATGATACGAATGAAGGAGAACGCTTTTTGCTGCGGCGCCGGCCGGGGGACGCAGGAAGCCTTCCCCGATTTCACCACCTGGGCGGCCGGAGAGAGGCTTAAAGAGGTAAAGGCAATAGGCGTTGAGGCGATTGTCGCCACCTGCCCCTGGTGTAAGGACAACTTCGCCAAAACGGCCAGCCAGAACGGACAAAAGCTCAAGGTATTCGACATCGCCGAAATCATCCTGGCGGCAATAGGAGGCTAGCTATGGCTATATCCAAAGAAGCCTATAAGGGACTGGAAGCTATCGTCGGCAAGGAATATATCTCGGCCGAACCCGCCGTCTGTGAAGGTTATCGTTCCGGGCCCGCTGGCTATGAGGCCGGCCTGGGCTACGAGCGGGTAATGACCAAGATACCGGCCTGCGTCGTCATGCCGCGCACCACCGAAGAGGTCCAGAAGATAGTCAAGGCCTGCAACAAATATAAAGTCCCCTACGTCCCCTACAGCACCGGCTGGTATGGCCCCCGCTCCCATTGCCATGTCGACGACGAGCTAATCGTTGACCTGAAGCGGATGGACGACTTTGAGATTGACGAAAGGCACTTCTACGCCGTGGTCGGCTCCGGCATTATTTACTCGCAGCTCCAGGAAGAAGCGATGAAGCGGGGGATGTACATTATCATCGGCGGCGGCGGCGCGCAGTGCTCCGCCATCGCCAACATGATAGGCGACGGCTGGTCGCCCTTGAGCTACCGCGTCGGCCTGCCCCATAGGCGGATACTGGGCACGGAGCTCGTCCTGCCCGACGGCGAGCTGGTCAAGATGGGCTCGCTGGCAACCAGTGACGACCCCTTCTGGGGCGACGGCTTGGGCCCCGACCTGCGGGGACTGCTGCGCGGTTTCACCGGCCTAAGGGGCTGTCTCGGCATCGTGACCAAGATGGCGATAAAGCTGCTGCCCTTCCAGCCGGAGAGGCTGGAGCCGACGGGGATTTCACCCCATACTACCCTCCTGCTCCCGGAAAAGAGGGTAAAGTGGATAAACTTCACCATGCCCAGCAAAGACGCCATGAAAGAAGCCATGTTCGAGATGGCTAAGGCGGAGATTGGGGGCGGGGTGACCAAGGTCCCCATATTCTGGCGGGCCATCGCCAAAGCCAGTTGCAAAGAGGAATACTGGGATATCTGGTCTAAGGAAAGCGAGGAGAGCATCAGCAGTTTTCACCTCCTGCGGGTACTGCTCATCGCCTTTACCTCCGAGGAGCAGATGGAATACGAGGAGCAGGTGCTCAACGATATAATAACCGAGCTCGGCGGCGAAGCCCGCCGCACCCGACCCTCGGACGAGTCCTGGTTCAAGAACGCCGACTCCGCCGGCATGTGGCTGATGTGCGGCGGCTATGTCTCCGTTGACTATGTCATCGAGACCATTGAGCACGCCATACCCCACGGGGAAAACTACGCCAAGCTGAAGAGGAACTATACCCCGCCGCTCATGCCCGACTACGGCGACCCCGGCTGGTTCCAGAGCTTTGAGCTGGGCCACCAGGGCTATTCCGAGTTCCTGGTCTACTGGGACCCGGACGTAAACACCGATGGCGTCGACCACTTCTACCTGGAAACATCCAAGGAAAACATAAGAAAGCGCTTCTACACCTCGCTTTTGGGACCTCACCAGCCCCTATACTTAACCGGGCCGGCCTACGGGCCTAACTACCACCAATGGCTGTTGAAGGTAAAGGACGAATTCGACCCCCTGTTTATTTGTCACCCACCGGTGCCTCTGGCCCACGACGAGTTCGTCTCGAAAGCGGAGTGGATGAAGCCGATGAAAGACTGGGAAAGCCCCATTTAGAGCCCGGGTTTATGATTTTTAAGAATTTGCATATCCCAGGGGTATTATGTAAAAATATAACGGGTAAGGACTCAAAGAGAGAAGCAGTCTTATGGCCAAGGTAAGTATGATATGCCCCTTCTCCGGAACCATATGCAAGGACTGCCCCGTATACCGGGGGCGGCATTACCTTCTGTGCTTCTGCCAGAAGTATCGCGGCTATCTGCCCGAAGCCATAAAAAACCTGCCCATGTCCAGGAAGGGCTCCAACGGCAAGTTTGTGATGCCGGCTCTACCCACCAAAAAAGACCCTTATTTCGATAAGATGCTTTAAAACCTAGGAAAAGGAGGACCGGTCTGAAATGCTGATTGAGGGGAAGTTCACCATGAAAGCGCCCATTAAAGAGGTATGGGACTTTCTACTTGAGCCAGGGACACTGGCTTCCTGTATCCCCGGCGCCGAGAAAATGGAAGCCGTCGACGACAAGACCTGGGAAGGCATAGTCAAACAGAAGGTGGGGCCGATATCAGTCAAGCTCAACTTTACCCAGACCTTGACCGAGGTCGACCCTCCCAAGCACATCAAGGCGGTGGGGCGGGGGGCGGCTGTCGGCGGTGCCGGCACCTTCACTCAGGAGACCATCGTCGACTTGAAAGAGATTGCCAAGGGCGAGGTGGAGGTGGCCTATAGCTCCAAGGTGAGCATGGTCGGCCGTCTGGCTACCTTCGGGGAAAGGATAATGCGAGCCAAGGTCAACAAGGTGGGAGAGGAGTTTACCACCAACCTGCAGAATAAACTGAAGAGCCAGGTAGGAGGTTGAAGCCAAAATGATAAAAGACTTTGAACACTTCGCTCCCAAGACGCTAAAAGAAGCCCTCACCCTGCTGGACAAGTACGGTGATGACTGCAAGGTAATCTGCGGAGGGCAATCACTGCTCATCCTGATGAGGCAGGGGCTGGTCGCCCCTGAGTATGTAATCGATATCAAGGGCTTATCCGAGCTGGATTACATCAAGTCCGACGGCAAGGGCGGGCTCAAGATTGGCGCCACCACCACCCACCGGTCCATAGAAAAGTCATCCCAGATGCGGGATGGCTTTGCCGTGCTCGCCGAGATGGAGACCAGGTTAGCCTCAATCCAGACCCGCAACTGGGGCACCATCGGCGGCAACCTCTGTCACGGCGAACCCGCCGGAGACCCGGCGCCGGTGCTGATTACCCTGAACGCCACCGTGAAGATGGCCAGCCTTAAAGGCGAAAGAAGCCTGCCGATGGAAGACTTCACCATCGATTACTTTGAAACAGCATTACAGCCCGGTGAACTGCTCACCGAGATTGCAATACCGGCTCCCCCCACCCACACCGGCACCGCCTACAGCAAGTTCAATATAATAGAAAGCGATTTAGCCACCGTGAGCGTTGGCGTGTCTATAACCCTGGGCGTCGGCGAAACCTGCCAGAACGTCCGCATCGCCCTGGGGGCGGCGGCACCGACCCCGATGCGGGCTAAGAAAGCGGAAGCGGTGCTTAAAGGCAAAAAGATTAGCGATACCCTGCTCTCCCAGGCCGGGGAAGCCGCCTCCGCCGAGGCCGAACCCATATCCGATATACAGGCTTCAGAAGAATATCGGCGGGAGCTGATTAAGGTCCTGGTGCCCAGAATAAGCAAAGAAGCCATAGCCAGGGCGAAGAAGGCTTAAAAAGAGGAAGGACGACGAAATGAAAAAAGAGCTAAAATTCAAAGTAAACGGCCAGCCCTACGATATCTTCGTCAAACCCAAGACCCTCTTGGTGGAGGTCTTGAGAGACCACCTGGGGCTGACCGGGACCAAAAGAGGCTGTAACTCCAGCTCCTGCGGGGCCTGCACCATAATGCTCAACGGCATGGCGGTCAAGTCATGCTCTATGCTGGCCCTCCAGGCCAACGGCGCCGAGGTGGTGACCGTTGAGGGCCTGGCTAAGGGAGCCGAGCTGAGCCCCCTGCAGAAAGCCTTCCTCGACCACGGCTCTTATCAGTGCGGCTTCTGCACCTCGGGGATGCTGATGGCCTCTACAGCGCTATTAGCCGAAAACCCCAAGCCCACCAAGCAGCAGATGAAAGAAGGTATCGACGGCAATATCTGCCGCTGTACCGGCTATAACAGCATTATCAGAGCCATCACGGCGGTGGTTAAAGGTGAGTATAAGGAGGCGAAATGAGCAAGTTTTCAGTAATCGGCACGCGGGTACACAATATTGACGGCACGGAAAAGGTAACCGGCAGCGCCAAATATACCTTCGATGTCGTTCTGCCCAATATGCTCTACGGGAAAGTCTTAAGAAGCCCCCACCCCCACGCCAAGATTCTCAAGATTGACACCCGCCGGGCGAAGAGGCTGGTCGGGGTGAAGGCAGTGGTCACCGGCAAGGATACCCTGGGGCGCAAACAGGGCATCTGGCGGCGTTTCCCCGAACTCTGCGATGAGGAAATCCTCTGCCGCACCAAGGTTCGCTATATTGGTGACCCGGTGGCAGCCGTAGCCGCTATTGACGAAGATACCGCCGAAGAGGCGCTGGACTTAATAGAGGTCGAGTATGAGCCGCTACCGGCCGTCTTCGACCCCCTGGAGGCAATCAAAGAGGACGCCCCCCAGGTCCACGAAGGCGTCGAGCTCAATATCAATATCAACCGCCACATCGAGTGGGGCGATGTCGATGAGGCCTTTAAGAAGTGCGACCACATCCGTGAAGACCAGTTCAAGTGCTCGTCACAGGCGCATGTCTGCATGGAGACCCACGACGCCGTAGCCAGCTTCGGCCACAACGGCAAGCTCGAGGTGTGGACCTCAAC
>DAOUMQ010000092.1:0-6074 GCA_034410425.1 Dehalococcoidales bacterium
TCGCACCAGAATCGCCTTCAAAGGATAGGGGGACACAGGGGGAGAGGTAGTATAATATTAGAATAATATGAGCGCCATTGACGAAGTAAAGCAGAAAACCGACATCATAGAAATCATCAGCCAGCAGGTCACCCTCACCAAAGCCGGGCGTACCTTCCGCGGGCTTTGCCCCTTCCACAGCGAGAAGCACCCCTCTTTCTATGTCTACCCCGAACAGCAGAGTTGGCACTGCTTCGGCTGTAACAACGGCGGCGATGTCTTCTCCTTCATCATGAAAAAGCAGAACATGGACTTCGGCGAAGCGCTTAAATACCTCGCCCAGAGGGCCGGTATCGTCATCCCGTCAAGGTTCGAACCGGGAGTGGAAAGCGAGGAGAAGCAAAAGCTATACCAGATTAACCAGGCGGCGGCTCTCTACTTCCAGAGCCTGCTCAACTCCCCGGCGGGAAAAGAGGCGCAGGGCTACTTGAACAAACGCGGTTTCAAGGACGAAACAATCAAAGACTTCCAGCTGGGCTACAGCCTCGATAGCTGGGAAGGCTTAAAGAAACACCTTATGGATAAAGGCTATGACCAGAGCCAGCTAGTGGCGGCCGGGCTGATAATAGAAAAGGAGGACGGCAAGAGCCACGACCGATTTCGTAACAAGCTGATGTTCCCCATCGCCGACAGCCGGGGGCGCATTATCGGCTTTGGCGCCAGAGTGCTCGATGATTCACTGCCCAAATACGTCAACTCGCCGCAGACGCCAATCTTCGATAAAAGCGGCAGTCTCTACGGCATAAACCTGGCCAGGGACGCCATCAGAGAGCAGGACCTAGCGGTGATTGTCGAGGGCTACATGGATGTCATCACCGCCCACCAGAACGGCTTCAAAAACGTGGTCGCCTCCATGGGCACCTCGGTTACCGAGAAACAGGTGGGCACCCTGAAGAGGACGACCAAAAACATAACCCTGGCCCTGGACGCTGATGCCGCCGGCGAGGAAGCCATGCTGCGGGGCGTCGGCTTTGAGAACAGCCTCGGGACTGAGGTCAAGGTCGTTATCCTGCCCGAGGGCAAAGACCCCGACGACGTTATCAAGCAAGACGCCCTCACCTGGCCCAAAATGCTGGCCGAGGCGATACCGGTGGTCGATTTTACCTTTGATATGGTCACCTCCGGGCTCGACCTGACCACCGCCAGGGGCAAGGCTTCGGCCAGAGACAAGCTCCTGCCCATCATTGACCAGATAAAGGACATCGTGCGCAAGTCCCACTACCTGCAGAAACTGGGGCGCTTAATCGAGGTCAGCGAAAGAAACCTAGAAGCCGACCTAGCCCGAATCAGGGCCAGACGGACCAGGTTCCAGACAACAGAGGCAAAACCGGAGGCGGCACAGCTAAACCCGCTCCTCTCCAACCCCGTCGAGGAATACTGCTTGGCGCTGCTCCTACAGCACCCGGAGCTCAAAGGCAAGGATGAAGGTCTACTGCCGGAATACTTCGAAAACAGCGAAAACCGCGAAATCTTTATCGCCTGGCGGCAAAGTGCTAAAATAGAATCACTTAAGGAGGCGCTTGACCCGGCAACCCATGAGCACCTTGATGCCCTGCTGGCCAAAAAACTGGGCGGCACCAAAATAGAGCCGAAGTATATTGAGTGCGCCCTGCGGCTGCGGGAAAGGTACCTCCGCAGTCTGGCCAAGAAGATAGAGGCCGTATTAGCCCTGGAAGCCGAGTCAGGGGGCGAGGCCGACCTGGCCAAGCTCAAGGAGGAATGGATAGGGGTTACCACCCAGCTAGGCGAGGTCTTCGCTCAGCAAAGCCGGAGGAGGCAAAGGGGGTGAGGAGATGATTCCGAAAGACAACGATGACGAGAACTCCGAGGACATAACCGAAAGGAAAAGCGGTTCCCGCAAATTCTTCTCTGACTCCGATGAGGATGAAGAGGAAGAAACCGAAGACAGCGACGAATCAAGCCCGTCATGGCGCGAGGCAAGGCACCTTGACGATGAGAAAGCAGATTCAATCTCAGAGCTAGAGCTGGAAACGCACGCCGAGCAGGCGGAGGACCAGGAGGTAGTAGACGACCCGGTGCGCATGTACCTCCACGAAATCGGCCGGGTGCACCTTCTCACCGCCGACGAGGAGAAGGAGCTGGCCAGGAAGATGGAGGAGGGCAGGCGCATCAAAGAGATTAAACAGGACTACCTGCTCAAACAAGGCAGAGACCCATCGGCAACCGAGATAATAATCACCATACTTGAGGAATTGTCCCAGGCCTCAGCCACTATAGACCTGCTCCAGGAGAAGCTTAAATTAACGCCGGCGGCCAGCTTCCTGGAGACCATCGCCACCGCCAAACTGCGAGAAAGCATCGACAGCGAGATGAGGCCACAGCTAATCCTGGCCGTCGCCCACCAGGCAGCCAAGTCCATATCCGAAGCGGAGCAGCTGGTTATAAAGCTGTCACTGAATATCAACCTGTTGCCCAGGGAAGTCCTCGACATTATCGGGCAGAAAGCCTCTCTGGCCAGCCTGAAGAACCTGGTGACCAAGCCGTCTTTCCTCAAATCGGTTAAGGCCTATGAGCAACAGCTCCAGGCCTACCTGGATAATATCGAGCTGGAGGCGGACAGGGCTGAGGGCCACCTCACCGAAGCCAACCTGCGCCTGGTGGTCAGCGTAGCCAAGAAACATATCGGGCGGGGCATGTCTCTCCTCGACCTCATCCAGGAGGGAAATATCGGCCTGCTCAGGGCCGTGGAAAAATTCGACTACCGCAAAGGCTACAAGTTCAGCACCTACGCCACCTGGTGGATTCGCCAGGCTATCACCCGGGCTATAGCCGGCCAGGCGCGCACCATCCGCATCCCCGTCCATATGGTCGAGACCATCAACAAACTGCTCAGGGTAAGCCGCCGCCTAGCTCAGGAGCACGGGCGAGAGCCGACCGCCAAGGAAATCGGCAAGGAGATGGAAATATCGGCGGAAAAGGTAGGCGAAATCGTCAAGGTATCGCAACTGCCCATATCGCTGGAATCGCCCATGGGCGAAGAGGAAGACAGCCACCTGGGCGACTTTATCGAAGACCGCAACGCCCTCCCCCCCGCCGACGCCGCCTCCAAACAGCTGCTCAAGGAGCAAATAGACACCGTGCTCTCCAGCCTCAGCCCCCGCGAGCAGAGGGTGCTCCAGCTCAGGTTCGGATTAGAGGACGGGCGCAGCCGAACATTGGAGGAGGTGGGCAAGGAGTTCAACGTAACCAGGGAGCGCATTCGCCAAATTGAAGCCAAGGCACTGCGTAAACTGCGCCACCCCAGCCGCAGCCGAAGGTTAAAAGACTACCTGGAATAACCCGCCCAAAAGGGTTTCACCCTCTTAGACTCTCTTCTTCCCCCACAACCAGACATTAAACATCGCGAAAGCTGCCAATTGACACGTATTCTACTGATGCCTATGATAAGAGCATGGTAATTGCTATCTTGCCGAAGACTCCTTTAGGTAAATGGTCAACTGGATTGGTCGTAGCTGCCATTTTGTTTTTCGCATTGGGCGGGGCCTTGTTTCCTTTTGAACCGTCTGACCCGAGATTCAATCCGGTTCTTGCTCTAGCTGTGATTATCGTCGTCGCGGGCATATCAGGAGCTGCCTTGGTAACAGGTCTCATCAGTATGATAAAGAGTAAGGAACGGTCTGTTGTTGCCTTAATGAGCACGGCCATCGGCTTGTGGTTTCTGACAGCGACAGCTGTTTCACTTCCTCAGATGTACTCCTATTTGTCTCTCTATGCCACTCCCTGAAGCTACTACGACAAATCTGCGTACTCTTAGGTCTGTACAAAACTTAGCCCAACTATTAGCCACGTTGTTCAAGACCAGTTCCCCCACCCCCAGAAAGAAATTGATAGAAGTACTACTTCTTTAGGGCGGGCTTGGGTGGGAAGTAAAACACTAGTTAAAACAGGGAGGGGTGGTGAAAAAAGTCTTAGAGGTGCAACCTCTGTGGGCGGGGTGGGTGGGACGAAAAACCAAGGCTCTAGCCGAAAATCCCCCTCATATTCTTGGGCAGCTTACCCTTTACGCCCATCTTCATCAGCTTCTGCATCTGGCGGAACTGGTTAAGCAGCTGGTTCACCTCCTGCGGCCTTACCCCGCTCCCCTGGGCAATGCGGCGGCGGCGACTGCCATCAATGATATTGGGACTGCGCCTCTCCTGGGGGGTCATGGAGAGTATCATCGCCTCCACCTTCTTCAGCCGCTCTTCCTCCATACCTGGCGGCAGTTGCTTGGAGAACTGCGATGCCCCGGGCAGCATATCCACCAGCTGGGCTACCGGCCCCATCTTCTGTATCTCCCTGAGCTGAGATAAAAAGTCCTCCAGATTGTAGCTGGCAGTTTTTACCTTCTTTTCAAGCTCTTTTACCTGCTTCTGGTCAAAGGTCTTCTCCGCCTTCTCAATGAAGGTCAGCACATCGCCCATGCCCAGGATGCGCGATGCCAGCCGGTCGGGGTGAAAAGGCTCAAAGGCGTCAGCCTTCTCCCCGATACCGATAAACTTAATCGGCACCCCGCTGACCCAGCGTATGGAAAGGGCCGCCCCACCCCGGGCATCGCCGTCCATCTTGGTTAAGATAAGCCCGCTAAGACCCAGGCGGGAGTTGAACTCCTCGGCCATCCGCACCGCATCCTGCCCAGTCATGGCATCAACCACCAGCAGCACTTCATCGGGCTCCAGTTCCTTTTTGACCGAAGCCAGCTCGGCCATCATCGGCTCGTCAATGTGCATGCGCCCGGCGGTATCAATGACGACCCAGGTAACCGCCAGCTCCTTTGCCTTCTTCAGGGCATGAGTGCAGACGTCGCGGCTCTTTGAGCTGGCTTTCTCCCGGTAGACGGGAATCTCAAACTGCTCGCCCAGGGCAGCCAACTGCTCGATGCCGGCTGGGCGGCGGTTATCCGCCGCCACCAGGAGGGGTTTCTGCCCAGTGTGTTTCAGGTGAAGGGCCAGCTTGGCGGCGGTGGTGGTCTTGCCTCCACCCTGCAGACCAACCAGCATGGCTATGGAAGGCGGCCGGGACGAAGGCTCCAGCCGGCTCTCCCCCTCGCCCAGTATCTTTATAAGCTCCTCGTTGACGATTTTAATTACCTGCTGGGCCGGGGTCAGGCTCTGCAGCACTTGAGCGCCCAGGGAGCGCTCACGCACACTATCGGTAAAAGCCTTGACCACCTTGAAGTTTACATCGGCTTCCAGAAGGGCCAAGCGCACCTGGCGCAGGGCGTCATCAATATCCTTTTCAGTTAAGCGCCCCCGGCTGCTAAGCTTGCGGAATACGGCGCTCAGCTTATCGCTTAAGACCTCAAACATAGCCTAATTCTAAGGGGAGGAAGCATTAAGCGTCAAGGTGGGATGCCCCCACCCCCACCTATGCTATACTAATAACCATGTCGGATATCCTGCAGATAGTCCTGTACTCGCTTGCCTCCGGGGTGACGGTTATCCTCGGCGGCTTTCTGGCCAAGCTCAGGGTGATACCCGACAGCGTGCTGGGCCGGGAAATCTCTCACGGCATCATTGCTTTCGGCGGCGGGGTTCTCATCGCTGCCGTTGCCTTAGTATTAGTGCCCCAGGGCATACCGGTGCTCTCTCTGCCGATTCTTATCCTAGTCTTCTTCCTCGGCGCCATCAGCTTCTTATTTCTGGACAGGTTCATCGCCCAGCGCGGCGGGAGAGCCGCCCAGCTCATGGCTATGCTAATGGACTTCATCCCCGAAGCCATCGCCCTGGGGGCAATCTTTTCCACTGACCGGAAGACCGGCCTGCTGCTGGCGCTGCTTATCGGCTTGCAGAACCTGCCCGAGGCTTACAACTCTTTCGGGGACCTGCGCCGCAGCGGGTTTTCCGCCAACAAAGCTCTGCTGATTCTGGCCCCATTCAGCCTGGCCGGTATCGCCGCCGCCGTAGCCGGCTACTCGTTTCTGTCCGGGCAACCTCATCTGGTGGCCGGCTTGATGGTATTTGCCGCCGGCGCCATACTCTACCTGGTTTTCCAGGACATAGCCCCGATGGCTAAGCTCCGCAACCACTGGACGC
>DAOUMQ010000093.1:0-5290 GCA_034410425.1 Dehalococcoidales bacterium
TCTATCTCATGCTCCAGCGCCTGGGCCAGGAGCTCATCGGCCTTGATTCGTATCTCTTTACCCTTGGCGTCTCGCCCCTTGGCGGTAACCGTTTTAGCGCGATTGATTTCGCCAAAGTAGCCGGGGACGCTCAAGCAGCCTTCGGTTACCACCCTTTCGCCGCTCCGGCGCACTATCTCCGGGTTAACCAGGACAATGTCCTCTTCTTCGGGCAGGCCGATGACAACCACCCGCAGGGAAACGCCTACCTGGGGGGCGGCCAGTCCCACCCGCCCGGGAACGGCGTGCATGGTTTCAATCATATCGGCTATTAATCTCTGGATTGAGCTATCAATAGTCTTGACCCGTTTTGCTTTCTGTCTCAGCACCGGGTCGGGGAGAGCGCGAATGGGTAAAACGGCCATCTTTAAAACCCCCCTGGTTTTCCGGGTTATAGTTTACTAGACCATCCCCAGCGGGTCAATGTCTACCGTCCAGCCCGGGGGAAAGGCTATAGGGGAGAGAAAGGCGGAAAGCTTCCCGCCGCGCAGGATGAGCTGCCAGCGGAACCGCCCCCGCAATCGGTGGATAAAGGCCGGGGCCGGCCCGATGAGCTCGATATCGGCGATGCCCTGCGATTCTATCTCCTGCTTTAAGACCCGCCTCATTCTTTCCGCCTCCCGCTGGCAGAGGGCGTCGTTGGGGTGGCTATAGGTAAGGCAGGCCAGCCGGGTGAAGGGCGGGTTATGCAGTTGGCGGCGGTAGCTAGTCTCCTGCTCATAGAACGAGGCGTAGTCGTGGGCGGCGGCCGCCTGGATGGCGTAGTGCTCGGGGGCGTAGGTCTGGATGATAACCTTGCCTCCGCGGCTGCCCCGCCCGGCCCTCCCCGCCACCTGGGATAGGAGTTGAAATGTCCTCTCCCCGGCGCGGAAGTCGGGCAGGTTGAGAGCGGTATCGGCGCTGACCACCCCCACCAGGGTGACCAGGGGCAGGTCAAGCCCCTTGGCAATCATCTGGGTGCCGATGAGAATATCCGCCTGGTGGCTGTGGAACTTGGCCAGGATTTCGTCATGGGAGTGTTTGCCCCGGGTGGCGTCGCTGTCCCAGCGCAGTCGCCTCGCAGTAGGAAATGTATACTCCACTTCCTGTTCCAGCTTCTGGGTGCCCAGGCCTAAGAATTTTATGCGGCGTCTCTGGCAGCGGGGACAGCTCTGGGGTACCGCCGTCCGGTAGTTGCACTGGTGGCAGACCAGGCTGTTCTCGGCCAGGTGATAGGTCAGGGGGACCTGGCAGCGCTGGCAGCGGAGGACGAGACCGCAAACGCGGCACTGGATAAATGTTGAGGCTCCCCGCCGGTTCAAGAACAGGATTACCTGCTCTTCTCTGGCTAGCGCCTGGTTCATCGCCTGGGAAAGAGAGCGGCTGAAAAGGCTCCAGTTCCCGGCTTTGAGCTCCTCCCTCATGTCTACCACCTCCACCTTGGGTAGCGCCGAGCCGTCGCGGGGGGTAACCCGCTCCGGTAGTGAGAGCAACTGGTAGTCTCCCTTCTGGGCGCGGTAGAAGCTCTCCACGTCGGGGGTGGCACTGCCCAGAACGACGGTGGCGCCGCAGGCCGAAGCCAGCTTTAGGGCGACATCGCGGGCGTGGTAGCGGGGGGACTGCTCGTGCTGCTTGTAGGTCCACTCGTGCTCCTCGTCGATAACGATGAGGCCGAGGTCGGGCTGGGGGGCAAAGACGGCACTGCGGGGGCCGATGACCACCTCAAACTCGCCGTCTCTTATTCGCTGCCACTCGTCGAATTGCTCGCCCAGAGAAAGTTTGGAATGTAACACCGCCACCTTGTGAGGAAAGCGGGCGGCGAAGCGGGCTATCGTCTGCGGGGTGAGGGCGATTTCGGGGACTAAGACGATGCCCCTTTTCCCACGTTTTACCGCCTCGGCCAGGGCTTGAAGGTAGACCTCGGTCTTGCCGCTGCCGGTAACCCCGTGGAGGAGGAAGACCTGAGCTTTGCCATCGTCCAGGCTGGACTTAATCGCCGCCAGGGCCGACCTCTGGGCGGCGGTGGGGGCGAGGGGTTGAGAGGGGGTTATGCCCTGGTAGGAAATCGGCTCGCGGATTACCTTTACCTGCTCCCAGCCGGCCAGGCCCTTTTTAACCAGGGCATCGGCTACCGCCTTACTACAGTTGATGCTTTTGCTTACCTCCGCCCAGGGCTGGGGCTCGGTCTGTTGGGCCAGGAATTCAAGCAGGGCGGCCTGTTTTTTAGCCCCCCTTTTGTTTAAGCCGGCGGCTTCCTGTCGGGCTTTAGTTGCCGGCACCTCCAGGCGCAGGTAGGGCACCATCTTGGGCTTTACCTTGACCTTCTCCAGCTCGTAGCTTTTAGCCACCAGCCCCTGGCTTACCAGCTGAGAGACGATAGCTTGAGCCCTTTTCCTGCCCAGGGTTTTCTCCAGCTTCCTCAAGTTGAGCCTGCCCTGCTTGTTAATCAGTTCCAGGGCCTGCCTTGTTTCAGCATTGAGGGTGGTGGGGTCGAAGTCTTCGGGGGCGGGGGCGGTGCTCAAGAAGGTTACCATCCGGCGCTCGAAGCCCGGCGGCAGCATCAGGGCCACGGCGTCGAAGAGGGGGGAAAGATAGTACTGGCTTATCCATTGGGCTAGTGAAACCTGGGCCGGGGAGAGGAGGGGGCGGGGCTCAATGACATCGGCGATTTCCCGGGTCTCCTCGACCTCGGGCTGGGGCTTTAGCTCCAGAACGATGCCCTGGAGCAGTTTATCGCCAAAGGGCACCCATACCGCCTGACCGACATCAATATCCAGAGACGGGGGTATAGCGTAGCTGAATGTCCGCCGCTGGGCTGCCGGCGAGTTGACACTAACCTCGGCATACCTCATCCCGCCCTCCAACGAGGCCGCCTACTCTTTTTCCCGCTTTTCCTTGGTCCGGGATGCCTTGCTACTGAGTCCACGCATGTAATAGAGCCTGGCTCGGCGTACCTTGCCGTGTCGCGTTACCTCCACCTTTTCCACCAGCGGTGAAGCAAAGGGAAAGGTATGCTCCACGCCTATGCCGCGGGTAACCCGCCTCACCGTGAAGTTGCCGCCATCGGCGCCGCGGCGGAGCTTGATGACTACCCCCTGAAATACCTGGGTGCGTTCCCTCCCCCGTTCCACGATCTTGGCGCTGACCTTGACCGTGTCACCGGGGGCAAGGGTGGGGATATTGGGGTTCGGTTCGTTCTTGAATATTGCGCTAACATCCATATTAAGATTGCCTCAATCTTTCTACTAAACGCTTCTCCTCGGGGCTGAGCTCGGCTTTGTCCAAGAGCTCGGGGCGGTTCTCATGGGTGCGCCGGATAGCCTGCTCGCGGCGCCAGCTATCGACCTGACCGTGGTCCCCGGAGAGCAGGACCTCGGGCACTGCCCACCCCCGGTATTCCGCCGGGCGGGTATATTGGGGATACTCCAGCAGCCCGCCGACATGGGAATCGTCCAGCGGCGAAGCCTCGGAGCCGAGCACCCCGGGCACCAGCCTGAATACGGCGTCTATGACCACCATGGCCGCCAGCTCGCCGCCGCTGAGCACGTAGTCGCCGATACTGAGCCTATCGGTAGCCAGGTGCTCGCTTACCCGCTCGTCGACCCCCTCATAGTGGCCGCAGATAAGAACCAGGTGGCTATGCTGTGACAGCTCCTGGGCGACCTTTTGCGAGAAGAGCCGTCCCTGCGGGGTGAGCAGGATTACCGGCACATCGGGCTTCCTTTCTATAGACTCCACGGCTTCAAAAATGGGCTCGGGCTTTAACACCATGCCGGCGCCGCCGCCGTAAGGGTAGTCATCGGCGGTGTGGTGCTTGTCATGGGTATAGTCCCGGATATTATGCACCCCCAGGCTGACCAGTTTCTGGTCCATAGCCCTTTTAAAGATGCCCAGGCTGAAAATATCTTGGAACATCTGGGGAAACAGGGTCAAAACATCAATGTGCATCTGGTTAATCCTTATACCTTTTCGGCATCTTTATGCTCGGTTATCTCTCCTTTAATAACCGCCACCGCATGAGCAATGACCGGCATGATTATCTCCAGGCACTCCCGGACTGCCTTGGGACTGCCCGGCAGGTTGATAATAAGGCACTGCTTTCTGGTGCCAGCCACCGCCCGGCTCAGTAAAGAATAGGGGGTGGCGCTGAAAGACCCAGCTCTCATCATCTCGGCCAGCCCCGGCACTTCCTTATCTATCACCGAGAGGGTAGCCTCCGGGGTAACGTCGCGCGGGCCCAGCCCGGTGCCGCCGGTGGTAATAATAACGTCCACCCCGCCCTGGTCGGCCCACTGGGCGAGCCTGCCGGCGATAATATCCTTCTCATCAGGAATGACCTCGTACTTGGCCACCTGGCAATCTGAGGCGGGAAAGCTCTCCCGGATTGCCTGGCCGCTCTTATCAGGGCGCTTTCCCTGCCAGGAACGGTCGCTGATGGTAATAATGCCCAGTTTAAACATAAAAACCCCTATTTAAAGCAGACTATATTCTATCACATATGGGGCATAAGAACCAAACGGGCTATTTTTTAAGAATTTAGCCTGGGAGGGTATTGACAAATGGGGGGTAACTGTGCTATAGAATGGTAGAAAGTGGGGTATTGTGGTAAAATATATGCAACAACTTGTTAGGTTCGTGATTGACGTAGAGGACAATAAAAAGATAGAAAGGGAAGCAGAAAGGCTTGGACTAAAAAGCTCGGACTTTCTTCGGCTTCTGGTTAAGCTTTATATTAACGGGCTTAGCCTGGAACGGAGAGAGTTAGTCCATGAATTAGGGGAGCCGAAATAGAACACCCGGTTCTATCTGTTTTAGGGCCACTGAATGGGGTGGGATATGTTCTTTGGTGAATATGAATATAAGATAGATGAAAAGGGCAGGGTGCCGATACCACCCAGGTTCAGAGGCGCGCTGAGGGCAGGAGTGGTGCTGACGCAGGGGATGGAAAAGTGCATCACCATCTATCCCCTGAGCGAGTGGAAAAAGGTGGCCGATGAGCTTACCAGCGGCGCCGTTACCCGCAGTAAGCTGAGAAGGCTGAACCGGGCTATTTTCTCTTCTGCCTTTGCCATCAAGATGGACGGGCAGGGCAGAATAGCCATACCCATGACTTTGAAGCTGACTTCGGAGATTGTCGATGATGTAGTCGTGGCCGGCGCCAACAATTACCTTGAGCTGTGGAGCAAGTCGAACTGGGCCGATGAGAAGGGTTTAAGCCGTGAGCAGGCCTGGCAGATTATGGAGAGCCTGGAGAATCACCAATGAGCGTAGC
>DAOUMQ010000094.1:0-3028 GCA_034410425.1 Dehalococcoidales bacterium
TCCGAGGATTGGGGGTGCATAAGGTTGCTCCTTGCCATTGCTCCGGCGACCTGGCCCGGAGCACCTTTGAAAAGGCCTACGGGGAGAATTTCATCCTGGTAAGAGTTGGTAGGAAGTTGGAGATAGAGGGCGAGTAGCAAGAGACAGGTGAAATGGATACCGCAACGATGTGCGGGGAAATAGCCCTTAGGCTTGGCAGAGTCGAATCCGTTTTGGATGTAGGCTGTGGCGATGGCACGCTCGTCAGGTGTCTGGCGGAGCGCATAGCACGCGAGGCCATCGGCATTGACATTGCAGGGAGTACCTTTTCGGCACTGCAGTTCCCCCCGCGATAGGGACGGTTTGAGGATATTGGCGGCGTCAACCGCCCCTTCGGCGGCTCCGGCACCTACCATGGTGTGGAACTCGTCGATGAAGAGCACGCAGTTACCGGCTGTTTTTATCTCGTCAATGACCTTCTTTAAGCGTTCTTCAAACTCGCCGCGGTACTTTGTCCCCGCCACCACCGCCCCCATATCCAGGGTGATTATCCTTTTTCTTTCCAAAGTTTCGGGGACGTCGCCGGCGATGATGCGGTGGGCTAAGCCCTCAACGATGGCGGTCTTGCCCACTCCGGGCTCGCCGATGAGGGCCGGGTTGTTCTTGGTGCGGCGGCTCAAGATTTGGATTACCCGCTCAATCTCCTTGACCCTGCCGATAACCGGGTCAAGCTTGCCAGCCTGAGCGGCGGCGGTGAGGTCAATGCCCAGCTGGTCTAGTGCCGGGGTGCGGCTGGTAGAGCGGGCGGGTCTGGCCCTGGCGACACCCTCGCCGAGGACGCGGTTGGTCTCGTTGCGCGCCTGCTCCAGGGTGATGCCAAAGCTATCTAAGACGTCGGCGGCGATGCCCCTGCCCTCGGCGGCTTCTCCCTCTCCCTCACGCAGTAGGCCGAGGAGGAGGTGTTCGGTGCCGATGTAGTTATGGCCGAGGTGGCGCGCCTCGTCTATGGCCAGCTCGATGACCCTCTTGGCCCTAGGAGTGAGCCCGATTTCACCGGTGGCTGGCTTCTCGCCGCGGCCAATGATGAATTCCACGGCTGAGCGCGCTTTGCTCAAGCTTACCCCGAGGTTGGCCAGCACCTTGGCGCCGACGCCTTCTTCTTCCCTCACCAGGCCGAGCAGGATGTGCTCGGTGCCGATATAGTTGTGGTTGAAGTGCTTGGCCTCTTCTTGAGCCAGGGTGAGCACCCTGCGGGCTCGCTCTGAGAATTTCTCAAATCGGCTGGCCATCTTCTAATACTTGCTCCTAGATAACATTATAAGTCTATGAATCGGGCAAAGTCAAAGGTCAAAAGCCTCCTGGCAGTGGCATATTTTCCACAAAGGGTTGCCCCCTCAGTATCGTCTGCGCTGGGGCGTTTCACTTCCGTGTTCGGGATGGGAACGGGTGGTTCCACCCCGCTCTAACCACCAGAAGGCTTTTATCGCCGATATCTAGCTTTATAGCATACAAAAAGCGTGCCTGAAAGTCAAGTTACCTTAACCTACCTTATCCCCTCAAGGCTTTTTTACCCCACAAAAACTCCGTTTTTGCGGGGACCCCGTATCCGCCTCTATGGGTGGGCTGGGTGGGAAGAACAACCTTAGGGGGTGGGAGAGTAGGGGAGAAAATATAACCCGCAAAGCTTATAGGGCGGCGGGTGGGAAAAGATACTTTTTACTATTGACAGCGCCCCCATATGGAACTAAAATCCCATTTTAATGAAAAACTTGAAAACCATATCAGTGCTCCTGTTCCTGATAGTCATTGCCTCAGCCGGTTGCCTGGCCGAAGAGCCAGGGACGAGCACATCGCTCACCGTCCATTTTATTGATGTCGGCCAAGGGGACTCAATTCTCATCGACCTGGGAACAACAGAAGTCCTTATCGATGGTGGGGGGAAAGGCTCCGGGGCAGCAGATTATATCAGTGACTACGTGGATGGAGCACTTGAAGCGATGATTGCCACCCAACCCGATGCCGACCATATCGGTGGCCTGATTGCCGTCCTGGCCGCGTTTGAAGTCCAGGAAATCTGGTGGAATGGTGAGACCTCAAGCTCTAACACCTTCAACGACTTTAGGAATGCGGTTAATGCCGAGAATGCCACCATCCATGAGGCGGAGCGCGGGGATTCAATACAGGTTGGGGCTCTCACCTTTTCCATACTCAACCCGGCACAACCCCTGACTATGTCTACCAACAACAACTCCATAGTTTTAAGCCTGAGCTACGGTCAAGTAGACTTTCTCTTCACCGGGGACGCCGAGAGCCAAGCCGAGTCCAGTATGCTCAGTCTGCTTTTTGATATTGATGTCCTCAAGGTGGGGCATCACGGCTCAAACGATGCCTCATCCCCTGATTTCCTGAACATCGTTCAACCGGAGATCGCCGTCTATATGGCTGGGGCAGGCAATATGTATGGTCACCCCCACCAGGAGACGATAGACGCCCTCAATAATATAGGTGCCGTGATATATGGCACCGATGTTAATGGCACGATTGTAATCACCACCGACGGTGAGACCTACTCAGTACAAACCGAAAAGCAGCCTGCTTTATGAGGTTTCACCTCTTGAGACTCTGTTGCCCCCACCCAGCTGTTGACAAAAGCCAGTTACAGAGTAGAATTCGATATGCCGAAACAAGGAAGGGGGGTATGATTTCAATAAGGTCGATTTACCCAAAAATGATTAAAGTATTAAAAAGGAGATTGATAATGATAAGGAAAATATGCATAGGACTAATCTTGCTCACAATCACATTGACTGCGGTCGGTTGCGGCCAGGTTTCTGGTGGGGTTTCTCAAGACGAATATAACCTAGTTGTAAGCGAGCTGGCACAAGTACAGCAAGAGTTAGCCGAAGCTCAATCGCAATTGGCCAGTGTTTCTGGAACTGTCTGGGCCGGATGGGAGTCAGACGGGGACTACTACGAGTTCTATTTCATGAGTGACGGTTCCCTCCATTATAATAGCCCAACCGGCTACTGGGCTGTAGCCACCTGGGAG
>DAOUMQ010000095.1:0-2191 GCA_034410425.1 Dehalococcoidales bacterium
CCACCACCTACATGGCCACCTCGGTCCATGGTGAGCTAAGGAAGAGACAGCGGGAGGTGGTGCGCTTAACTCAGCGCCTGCTGAAGAAGAGGACCGGGGAGCTGAAGCAGGCTTCAAGGGAGGTAGCCAAGCTGGAAGAAGCCAGGGACCGCTTTCTCCGCTTCCTGGGGGTAACTGTCCACGACCTGAAAGCGCCGCTCACTGCCATTCAGAGCTACTTCTGGGTAATGCTGGGCGGATTTGCCGGGGAAATCACCGAAAAGCAGAGAAACATGCTGGAGAGGAGCAGCCAAAGGATTAAAGAGCTGCTGACCCTGGTCAGCGACCTTCTGGATATTCCCCGCATTGACACCGGACAGATTACCCAGGAGATGAAAGATATCTCTTTGAGCCAGATAGTCAAGGCTTCCATAGCCGACTTGAGTGAACAGGCGAAGCAGAAGAAGGTAAAATTAAAGGCGGAGATTCCTCAAGGGCTGCCCAGGATTCACGGCGCCGGCCCCAGGCTCCAGCAGGCGATAACCAACCTGATTGGCAACGCCATCAACTATACGCCCGAGGGGGTGGTCACCATCAGGGTAAGGGAGGGGGACAAGGCGCTAGAGGTCGAGGTTATCGATACCGGCATCGGTATCCCCCCCGACGACCTGCCCCACGTCTTTGACGACTTCTTCCGCGCCAGCAATGCGGAGGTGAAGGGAACCGGTCTGGGGCTATCCATAGCCAAGAGGATTGTGGAGACTCACGGGGGCAAGATACGGGCTGAGAGCCCCTGCCCGGAGACCAACAAGGGGAGCAGATTTAGCTTTACCCTGCCCAAGAAACGTTAGAAGGGAGGAGAGGACGATGAAAGCGGGAACCAACCTGGAGAAGGTACTGGAGAGCGGGATGTTCGCCGTCACCGCCGAAGCCGGCCCGCCCAAGGGCACCAGCGCCGCGGTGATGCAGAGAAAAGGTGAGGCGCTGCGTCACTGCTGTGACGCCGCCAACGTGACCGATAACCAGACGGCTATCGTGCGCATGTCCAGCCTGGCCGGCTGTGTTCTGCTCAAGCAGCAGGGCGTCGACCCGGTGATGCAAATAGTCTGCCGCGACCGCAACCGCATCGCCATCCAGAGCGACGTCCTGGGGGCGATAGCCCTGGGCATCGGCAATATCCTCTGTCTTTCCGGTGACCACCAGAAGTTCGGCAACCACCCCACATCCAAGAACGTCTTTGACATCGACTCCATTCAGTTGATTCAAACCCTGAAAAAAATGCGGGACGAGAAGAAGTTTCTCTGCGATGAAGAGGTCTCCGGGGAAGTGCCCATATTCATCGGTGCCGCCGCCAACCCCTACGCCGACCCCTTTGAGTTCCGCTTGACCAGGCTGGCCAAGAAGGTCAAGGCGGGAGCCGACTTTATCCAGACCCAGGCGGTCTACGATATCGCCAAGTTCGCCAAGTGGATGAAGATGGTTACCGACCGCGGGCTGGACAAAGAGACCCACATTCTGGCCGGGGTGATACCTATCAAATCGGCGGGCATGGCGCGCTACATGAGAGACTATGTCTCCGGGGTAAGCGTCCCCGACGAGATAGTCACCAGGATGGAGCAGGCCAAGGAGGCCAAAGAAGAAGGTGCCAAGCTGGCCGTTGAGATTATCGAACAGCTCAAAGAGATACCCGGCATCCACGGCGTCCATATTATGGCCGTGGGCTGGGAAGACATCGTCCCTCAAATCGTAGAACAGGCTGGATTATTGCCCAGGCCTGTATTATAATGGCTTCTAGGAGGAGATATGCCCAATAAGATATTGGCCGTTGATGATGACCCTGACATCCGGGATGCTTTAACCATGATTTTAGAATCTCAAGGTTACAAGGTGGTTACCGCTCAGGACGGGATAGAGGCCTTAGCCAACCTCAAGGCGGAAAAACCGGACCTGATGATTCTCGACCTGTTGATGCCCAAGATGGACGGCTGGGCGGTCTGCAAAGAGCTCCAGGACCCGAGGTGGTCAAAGTACCGGGGCATACCCATCCTGATTCTAACCTCGGTGAGGGAGGAAGCCAGCCGCCGGCGCTATGAGCTGGAGACCGGTCTGGAGCTGGACGTGGACGATTACGTGGAGAAGCCCTTCAGTCCCGACGTCCTGCTGGAGAGGGTGAGCCGGCTCATTAAAAAGAAGGGCTGATATAAGAAATGGA
>DAOUMQ010000096.1:0-7007 GCA_034410425.1 Dehalococcoidales bacterium
AAGCCCATCAGCCATGGGGAATGCCCACCAGACGCCGTCTAGCTGCCAGAGGGGCGGCAGTATGAATATCAGGGGAATCAGGAACAGGATTGGCCTTGATACCGCGGTGACGAACGACTCAAGGGCCTTGCCGATTGACTGGAAGACCAGTGAGCCGACCATTATAACCCCTATCAGATACATGCCCAGGAAGATGCGCTTGGCGGCGTAGGCGCTTAGGCTAATCAGCCCGGCATCATTGGTGAAGATGCGGATAAACGGTTCCGGGGCGAAATAGAGAGCCAGGAATACCACCAGACCGCAGGTGGTAGCCGCCGCCATGGCTATCATTATGGCCCTGATTGCCCGGCCGTAGCGCTTGGCCCCGTAGTTGAAGCCTAGTATCGGCTGTAAGCCCCCACCGATAACGATAGCTGGCATAAGGGCGAACATCATTATGCGGTGAATGATGCCGAAGGCGGAGATGGCCACGTCGCCGCCGTAAGTGACCAGCATCCTGTTGACAAAAATAGCCGATATGCTGCCGGCTACCATCCTCACGAACGAGGCAATTCCGATGGCCAGGATTTCCTTTATTATCCGCCACTCAATGATTAGGTTCTTGGTGTGAATCTTAAGGAAGCTCTTCCCTCTAAAATAGTAGTTCATGAAGTAGAGGACGGAGATTAGCTGGGCTATTACCGTGGCCAGCGCCGCCCCCTGAACTCCCATACCCAGCGGTATGATGAATATGGCGTCAAGTATAATGTTAGCCACGGCGCCGATAATCATGCCTATCATCGGTACGCGGGCGTTGCCTTCGGACCTTACCAGATTATTTGATGCCATGGCGACGGTCATAAAGAGCATGCCGAAGATGATAATCACCATGTATTCCCGGGCGTAGGGGAGGATAGTCTCCGAAGAGCCCATAAGCCTGAGCCAGAAGTCCGGGTTGGACAGGCAGGCTATCATCATGGCCACCGATAGCACGATGTTGGCCGTCAGGGCGTTACCCAGCGTCCTCTCCGCCTTGGGCTTATCGCCGGCGCCGAGGGACCTTGAAATCAGCGATGCCCCGCCCATCCCCGTCATTTCCCCGATGCCTACCGATAGTAGCTGAAGCGGGAAAACGATGGAAAGACCGGCAATGCCCAAGGTACCAACGTAGTGACCGATAAAAATCGTGTCGACCACGTTGTAAAGGGTCATGACGAACATGCCGATAAAGGTAGGCAGGGACAGCTTAAACAGCAGTCGGCCGATTCGGCTGTCGTCAAGCACGCTTTTATTCTGGTTAGTTATCATGGCAATCGTCTGTCCTAAAAAGCAGGTTTACCCGGCAGCGGATGGAGGGACTCTAGTTACTGCAGCCTGGATAGGATAGCCTGCAGTTTTTGCAGCGAATCCGATAGGTCGGCCAGTTCCTCATCGGTGAGGCCGGAGAGGGTTTCCTTGGTGGCCTTCCTTATTAGAATGCTGTGTTCTTCCAGGGTAGCTTCGCCTTTAGCGGTAAGCACGATATTGGTCATTCTCCTGTCGACGGTATCCATCTGCCTTTCGACTATACCCAGGTCAACCAGCTTGTCTACCACGTGGGTCATCTGCGCCCTTGATACCTGTAACCTTTCTCCAATCTCGGCGATGTGCAGGGTTCCCGTTTCCTTGAGTAGTTTCATAACCCCGAACTGGAGAGGCGAAATATCCATATCAACACTGCCCAGCGCTGTCTTGAGCAGTTTCCGGCCTATGCCCCTGAAGATAAGGGGGGGCACCGATAACAGGTCGGTGGCGATGCTATCCAGGATGTCCTTTCTCATTTTTGGGTTCCTCCCCGGGCTCTCCTTGAAGGGGATATAATATATTCTGTATATAGTATACAAGATTAACTATATATTGTCAAATCTTCGCCGTTTTGTAAAGTTTTTTAAGGATTAGCTTGACCAGGACGAAAACGCCGTGCTATGCTTTCCGTTGAAAGGAGGGGCTTTATAGCATGGCTAAAAAAGAGTATGCCCATCTGATAAAACCGCTGGTTGCTAAGAAGGCGCCGCCCGGTTTATATCCCGAACCGCGTTTCTGGATGGAGGGCAAGGACATGGAGGGGTTCAACGCCACTTTTTCCTTCGGCTTCGTCAAGAAGCCCGGCGTTTGCCACCCCATGGAAGGAGCGCTGGTACACCCCTACGATGAGTGTCTGGTCTTTGCCGGCATTGATAATACCAACATGCTCTATCTGGGTGCCGAAGTCTCGGTGGTGCTGGGCGAGGAAGGCGAAGAGCACGTCTTTACCGAGCCCTCGGTGGTGCTTATCCCCAAGGGCATGCCCCACGGGCCGGTCACCTATAAGCGGGTGGATAGACCCATCGCCCACTATACCATCGGCCTGGCTCCGGAATACAAGGCGACCCCGGTCCCCCGGAAGGCAAAGACGAGCGGCTCAAAGTACGGGCACTTGATTAAGCGGCTGATTACCTATATCGACTGGAAAGAGTTCGATGCCCGAAAGCCGGGCCCACCCGCCCCCGATGAGCCGATAAGCTACGCCTTTATCGCCGACCGTTCCGGTATACTGCACCCTGCCGAGAGGGGAGTGGGTCCGGGCAACGGCGACCAGATTGCCTGGCTCTTCGGCAAGGACCTGGAGGGCTTTGATGTCAATTTCACCTGGGGATTTTACTCCCGGTGCGGCAAGTGGCACCGCGGCGGCGAGGCCCATTACCATCCCGAAGCGGAGATTCTGGTCTTTGTTGGCCTTGACCCCGACGACCTTAGTTACCTGGGCTGTGAGCAGGAGCTGGGTATGGGCAAGGACAATGAGAGGCATATATTTAACACGCCCACCGTCGCCATCTGCCCCGGGGGTTTTCCCCATCTCCCCCTAATCACCAGGTGGGTGGACAAGCCCTACGGCTTTATCGTTGTCTGCTTAAGCGGCGAACACGCCTCGCCCTGGGTGGAGGCTTAAATCGGCTTGGTTCCTTTAGAAATCACTGGTTAGAAGGAGTATTAAAATGGCTACTAAAAAGTATGCCCATCTGGTGAAAACGCTGCTCGTCCAGAAACCGCCGGCGGGCTTATACCCCGAGCCCTGGATATGGATGGAGGGCAAGGACATGGAGGGGTTCAACGCCAATTTCTCCTACGGATTCGTCAAGAAAGCGGGCAAGCTTCACCCTACTAAGGGAGCCCTGGTGCACCCCTACGATGAATGCCTGGTCTTTGCCGGCACCGATAACACCGATATCACCTATCTGGGCGCCGAGGTCTCGGTGGCGCTGGGCGAGGAAGCCGAGGAGCATGTCTTTAAGGTGCCCTCGGTAATCATCGTACCCAAGGGGACGCCGCACGGCCCGGTTACGGTTGGGAAAATAGAAAGACCTATCGTCCACTACTCCATCGGCCTGGCCGCCGACTACAAGGCTGAAGCGCTCCCGGAAAAGGCTGGTACCAAGGGTTCGAAATACGGGCGCCTGGTCAAGCCGCTCGGTGCCGGTTTTGAACCGGTCAGGATGTCCAAGATAGCCAAGGACGAGCGTTTGCTGGCGGAATACAAGAAGGAGCACCCTGATTTTCAGATGGATATGGGGCAGGTGGGGCTTTTGGGGCCGGGGAATGCCGACCAGCTCATCTGGCTCTACGGCAACGACCTTGAAGGCTTTGAGGTCAATTTCACCTGGGGGTTTTACACCGGCTCCGGTATATGGCACCGCGGCGGCGAAGCCCACTACCATCCTTCGGAGGAAATACTGGTCTTTATCGGGCTTGACCCCGACGACCTGAACTTCCTGGGGTGCGAGCAGGAGCTGGCTCTGGGCAAGGAATATGAAAGGCATGTCTTCAACAAGCCCACCGTCGCCGTCTGCCCTTCCGGCTTTCCCCATCTCCCCTTAATCACCAGGTGGACGGATAAGCCCTACGGCTTTATCGTCTGCTGCTTGAGCGGCGAGCACGATTCTCCCTGGGTGCAAGAGGAAGAATAGCCGCATTGGCGGGCCCGATGTAATTCGAGGGAGGCTATAGATAAAATACCGCAGGTTCGGCAAGCTTGATTGGGAGGTATCGGTATTAGGCTTTGGTGTTATGCGGTTGCCCTTGGTGGCGGCAGACCCGACCAAAATAGATGAGGCCGAGTCCATCAAGATGTTCCGCTATGCCCTTGATAAGGGCGTTAACTACCTGGACCTGGGTTACCCTTATGATATGGGGCGGCATGAGCTTTTGACCCGTATGCTCAGCCGGGGGCTTGAGGACGGCTACCGGCAGAAGGTCAGGGTCAGCGCCCATCTGCCCTCTCTTTTTATCACTTCCTCCTCTGACTTTGACCGCTACCTGGACCAGCAGCTTGAGTGGCTCAAAACGGAGAGGCTGGACTTTTATCTCCTCGGGGGCTTGAACCGGGAGAGCTGGCCTCGCTTGCAGGAGCTGGAGGTACTGCGCTGGGGGGAGGGGGCAATGGCCGATGGGAGAATCGGCGGGCTGGGCTTTTCTTTCCACGACCACTTTCAGGCCCTCAGGGGCATACTGGAAGATTATGACAGTTGGGCTTTGGCCCAATTCCAGTACAGCTATATGGAAGCAGACCGTTTACCCGGCGTCAGCGGGCTGAAATACGCCGCTGAGAAGGGGCTGGCGGTGGTGGTTGCCGAACCGCTTGGCGGGGGGAGGCTGGCTAAAGAGCCGCCGCCTTCGGTAGCCAAAGTATGGGCGGATGCTAAAGAGGCGCGCCCCCCGGCCGAGTGGGGACTGCGCTGGGTCTGGAACCACCCCGAGGTGGCTACCCTGGTCAGTGACATGAGCACCATGGAGCAGGTGAAGGAGAACCTGGCCCTGGCCGACAGCGCCCAAGCCGATAGCCTTACCGTGGCCGATGAGGTCTTGATAAGCCGGGTCAGGGATGCTTACCGCAAGCTTAGACCCATCCCCTGCACTACCTGCCGCGGTTGTATGCCCTGCCCTCAGGGCATCGATGTGCCCCGCCTCTTTGAGCTCTACAACGATGCCGTTATCTACGGTGACATGGAGACGGCGGCCGATATTTACCGCCGGGAAAAGCACCGCATTGACGACTGCACCGAATGCGGTATTTGCGTCTGCGGTAGGGAGATTCCCATCACGGACTGGCTCAAAAAACTATCGGCGGCATGGGACAAAAAGTAGAGGCAGAGCTTTGCTTCTGGCTTTTACCCGGTATCAGCGATATTCTGCGAGGGCCTTCGGGTGAGCCAGATAAAGGCGCCGATACCTAGCAGTAGTATAACAGCGGCCGAGTAAAAGGCCGAGTCAATACCCAGCCAGTCAACGATTCCCCCCAGCATGATGGGCCCCACGCCGTTGCCGATCTGCATCGCCATCATGAAAAGGGCCATACTAGCCCCCATGCCGAAGATTCTGCCCTCCTCAACGACGTAGGCGGTGGCGGCCGGCATGGCAAATGAGGTACCGATGGACATAACGGCGTGCATTAACAGCAGTGGCCAGAAGCCGCCGGCCAGAGGCATTAGCGCGATAAAGATGATGGCGGCGGCGCTGCCGGTGACTACCAGCCCCCTTCGGCTGTATTTATCGGCCAGGGTGCCGGTGTAGGACTGCAAAAGCGCCAGCGGCGTGCGCGATGCTATCAGTACCCCGATAAGGCTGACGCTCAAGCCGAGGTTCTGGCTGGCGAAGAGGGGGACAAAGGTCATTACGCAGGCCATGCTGAAGCCGATGGCCGTGCGAAAGGCGAAGACTCCCTGTAAGATATTGCTCTTCCTCAAGCCGGTAAAAGCGGCCACCTGGTTTTCGGTGGGGGTTATTCTAGCGACTTTGGGTAGGAAGATGACGGTGGCGATTAGACCAATCAGGCAGAGTGCCGCCATCACCAGGAAAGTGGTATTGACGCTGAAGAGGTCGGTGAGCACGCCGCCAAACAGGGGACCGATGCTCATACTGCTGAAAAGGATGGCACTGAAGTGCCCCATCCACTTGCCTTCCTCACCCTTTGGCGTGATGTCGCCGAGGTAGGCCTGGGCGATGGGCAGGTGCATTGAGGCGCCGATGCCCTGAAAAATTCGCACCAGTATCAGCTGGAGGGGGGTCTGCGCCCAGATAAAGCAGAGCGAGGCGACGGTAAGGGTACCCAGGCCGGTGATGAGAAATATCTTGCGCCCGAAACGGTCGGAGAGCCGGCCCATGAAGGGCAGAGCCACCAGGACTGCCAGGCTGAAGCCGGCATTGATAAGACCGATTTCAAGCGCCGTAGCCCCCAGCTGGTCGGCGTAGATGGGCAGTAAAGGCACCACTATGCCGAACCCCAGCATGGAGATGAGCATAGTGGCTACCAGCACGAAGAAGGCTTTTTTGTTCATAAGAAGAATACACCAGATGCCCCCCAGTAAGCTGGGGGGCAATCGCCTTTACCCTTATCCGGGATAAAGATACCAAGCTATTCTAGCAATAAAGCTGGTGAATGTGCAAACGGATAAGGGGGAAGGGGTTGGCTTATTTGTCGGCGGCGGCTTGAAACTGGTATGATGTAGACAAGCTAGATATGGGGGTGAAAGCATTGGATACGTTGGAAGAGCTGGCCCAGATTGCCCGCACCAGGCCGGAGAAACTGAAAGAAGAAAAGGGGAAGGGCGTTAAGGTGGTGGGCTATATAGGCAGGTTCGTGCCCGAGGAATTGCTCTATGCCTCCGGCGCCCTGCCTTACTTAATGTGTAGAGGGGGAGAGCCGGAGCCGCCCGATGCCGTAATCCCCTACATGCTTCGCTTCATGAGTCCCTATGACAGGGCCCAAATCGGCTATCACCTGCTGGGTATGGACCCGGTAATGCCCATGCTCGACCTCATCGTGGCCCAGTGCAGTGATTGCCATGAGTCGAGGCTGGCCGATATGCTGGAATACTTCAAGCTGCCCACGGTCAGGCTGGGCGTTCCCCCCGACTGGCAGAAGTCCCTTTCACGGGAGTACTACCAGAAGCGCTTAGCCGGGTTGAAGCAAAAACTAGAAGCCCTCACCGGCAATGAAATAACCGATGAAAGGC
>DAOUMQ010000097.1:0-3394 GCA_034410425.1 Dehalococcoidales bacterium
TTAACCCCGGGCAACATGGCTACCCCTTTTTCATCCAGCCAATCAAGAAGGTGCGGCTTGATAAATACATCTAGCAAACCCTCCCCGATTTCCGGAGCTGTATCTACTATGCTCACCTTCCGACCTCGCTTAACCAAGAACTCAGCCGTCTGGCAGCCCTGTATATTACCCACCATGATAACCACCCTTTTACCAAGGTGCATCCAGAACTTAGTCAGCCACCTCAAAGCTTTGGGGCTAAAGAACCTCATAAAACCCTTCCGCCTCTGGTGCAGAGCCTGGCTGGTGACCACACTGCGCTTATTGATTCCGGCTACCTCCGGAATCTTATGTGTCCCGCCGGCGGCGATGATGAGCGCATCCGGCTTAACCTCTTCGACAACCGCCCGGTTGACCTCTTTACCCAGCCTCAAATCCACACCCAGCTTGGCAATTTGAGTCTTATAGTATTTAACCAAGCCCAAGATATCCTCCCGGTCAAACCCCTTTACCAAGGCAGCCAGGAGCATAGAGCCCCCCAATTTGGGCCCTTTATCATAGAGTATTACCTCGTGTCCCCTCAAGGCGGCTACCCTGGCTGTCTCCATCCCCGCCGGCCCGCTACCGACCACCATAACCCTTTTCTTCTTCTTGGCCGGTTTAATTTCGTATTCCCTCTCTTTGCCAATAGCCGCATTCACCTGGCATAGCGGAGGATTACCTTTCTCATTATTATCAAAGCAGGTGGTACAGCCGGTGCAGGGGCGGATATCCTGTAATCTGCCTTCAGCAATCTTGTTGGGGAGCTCCGGGTCTGCCATCAGACGCCGGTTGAAGCTAATGAAGTCCGCCTTGCCGCCACGCAGTAGCTTCTCACCCAGTTCAGCATCGAGCCTGCCCACAGCAATAACCGGTATTGAGACTACCTTCTTAACGGCGATAGCCGGCGGTACCCAGCCCCCCACCCCGTGACGGCTATCATCGACCTCTCCTCTCAATGGAAACGGAGTTTCCGGATAAAAAGCTATATCGGGGAACTGAGTGCTATCACGCCGGCTGGGGTCTTTGGGACGGCTATAAAACTCGACCCTTACATGAATAGCATCGGCACCGGCGGCCTGCAGTATCTTGGCAATACCCTGGGCCTCCTCAGGAGTTATGCCCTTTTCCAGCCCCGGCTCAGCGCCATTAATCAGGGCGATTATAGCGAAGTCCTGGCCGTTGAGCCTTTTGACTTCCTTAATTATATCAACGACAATTTTGGCTCGGCTTTCCAGGCTGCCGACACCGTAAGCGTCATGGCGTTTATTCCAGGCGCGAGATAAGAAACTATTCAGCAGGTGATTACAGCCAGCATTCAACTCTATGCCCTGAAATCCAGCCCTCTTTGCCCTATTCACCAAGTCGCTGAAGTCTTCCACGATTCCTTCAATCTCAGCCACGGTGAGTTCCTTGGGGATAGCGAAATGGGGGAGGGGTAGCTCGCTTTTAGTTAATGATGAAGCGGATAACGACTGCGCTCCCGCAGAGACCAGAAACGGTGGCAGCATCGGGCCTAAATGAAAAGTTTGCACGAATGCCGGGCAATCATGTTTGCGGATAGCCTCAGCCAGCTTAGCCATATCGGGGAGATATTTATCATCACTCATCAGGTATCCCCGCCCGGGCGGGACACCAAGAGGGGCGGCTCCTACCGTTACAATACCGGCGCCGCCTTTAGCCAAAACCTCGTAGCTATCTATTACTTCCGGCTGGATGTGACCGTCTGCCCAGGGGTAAAAGCCCAGCGTTGAGCCTGTCTTCAATATACGGTTTTTGGTGCGTACCGAACCTATATAGCCGGGTTCCAAGAGCCTACGAAATTTAGTGCTGCTCATATATACCTCACTTGCCCTGAAGAATCCCTCTTGCTATCGTTTCAAAGACGTCATCGCTAATTGACCATTTGCGCATGGAGCCTTCGGCCTTAACCGCCTTCACAATCTCGGCAATTTGCTCTTTAGTCGCCGAAAGCCCCAACTCTTCCAGCTTCTTGGCAACAGCCGTTTTGCCGGTCATTTTACCCAGAACGATATTATAACCCTTTTTCCGCCCGATCATCTCGGGGAGACAGATAAAAGGAGCAAAGGGCCGGTCGGTGTCCTTCAAGCGTTCAATCGAGTCAACTACCATGCCCGATTCAAAGTCATACTGATTAGCTCCGGTTACGGGTTTATTCATGGGAATAGGTATTTTGGTTAGATCGGATACCAGCTGGCAAACTGGATAAATCTTATCAAGCTTGATACCGGTATCAACACCGAGAAGCATTTCCAGGTCAAGTGCCACCTCCTCGGTAGCCGCATTGCCCGACCTCTCACCAAGGGCGTTTATTGAGGTGTGAACCACTGAGGCGCCTCCGGCCACTGCCGCCAGCATATCCACGGTAGCCAAGCCATAATCATTATGGGCATGCATCTCTATAGGAGTGTCACCCACCCATTCCCTCAACTTGCCGATGATATAGACTGTAGTCCAGGGTAGACTAAAGCCGTGGGTATCAGCGATAACCACGTGGTCAACCCCGGCGTCATTAACCAGGCTCTTATACATCCGTTCCAAGAAGGGCATCGGCGCCAGGAAATCATCCCAGGGCATGGTGGTGGTGAAGATGCCATGATCCTTGGCATACTTGGCCACTCTGACCAGCCTTTCCAGCATGTCATCCTCGCTCATACCAAAAAAGACTTTATTCAACCACGGGTTGCCGGCACATTCAATAACGACACCATCAGCTCCAGCCTCCAGAGCAAAATCAACTTCCCACTCGTTCCAGCGGCAGAGGAAGAACACCTTAGCCTTTCGGGGCATCTTGACCATCTCTTTAGCCACCTCTTTATCCTCATCGGATACGAGGGGAAATATCTCCACACTATGGACTCCCAGCTCATCCAGAGCCTTAAATATGCGTATTTTTTCATCGGGGCGAAGGGCAACATGGGGTGCCTGCTCCGCCTCTCGCAGAGTCACGTCATGGATATAAACCCTGTCAGGTAGGCTGAATTGTTTCCTCACCTCGTCCAAATAATTAAAGTCCGTTATCCAGTACTTATCGGTCAACCCAGAGAGTTTCTTCTTCATCCAGAGTTACCCCCTATATATTGCTACGGTTATAGAGTATATAAGATTTATCGACAAAAAACAAAAGTAATAATAGACGGAGTAACTTGACGCAACTGATGGCGGGAGTTATCATTTTCCACACCTATTTATCTGAAAACTACCGGGTCGCCTCGCAGGGAATAACACCGGAAAGGAGACGGGATGGAAACACTAGAAGCAATCAACAAAAGGGCAAGTCTGAAAACACATCTCTCAACGCGTGAAGTTGAACAGGACAAAATCATCAAGATCCTGGAAGCCGCTAGACTGGCAC
>DAOUMQ010000098.1:0-5505 GCA_034410425.1 Dehalococcoidales bacterium
GGGCGTAGACTGCTGTCAAGAGTGGCGTCCTCGGCACCGGGCTTCCCCGAAATAATGCGCTCTATTTTTTAAATCCTCCCCCATGCCAGGCTAGCCTATTATAACACATATCAAGGCGGGTAAAATCAAAAGCCGCCCCAAATATAGATAGGGCGACTTTAAAAAACTATCGACCTGTTGCTTTATCTAGTCGTCTGTCTCTTCCCCTTTGTCTTCTTCATCGGCTTCTAAGCTGGGAGTTTCTTCTTCAGCTTCTAATCTGGGCAGCGCTTCTTGAGCGGCTTCCAGGCTGGGCATCTCTCCGCCTTCCAGACTTATTATCTGCTCTTCCACGGCTTCCAGGCTGGGCGCTTCTTCAGGGAGCGGGTAGCAGGCCGGAATCAGCTTGCCGATGATGACATTCTCTTTGAGCCCGACCAGCCGGTCAATCTCGCCTTTGATAGCGGCCTCGGTGAGCACCCTGGTGGTCTCCTGGAAGGAAGCGGCTGCCAGCCAGCTATCGGTATTCAGCGAGGCCCTGGTTATGCCCATGAGCACCGAGTGGGCGGTAGCCGGCTCGCCGCCTTCAGCCAGCACCTTGGCGTTGATATCCTCATAGCGGAAGATATCTATCAATTCTCCGGGCACCAGGTCGGTATCGCCCGAGGAATCAATGCGCACCTTGGAGAGCATGCGGTGGACGATAACCTCGATGTGCTTATCGTTGATGTTCACCCCCTGGGAACGGTATACCTTCTGCACCTCGTCCACCAGGTATTGCTGGGCGGCTTCCTTGCCCAAGATGTGCAGGATATCCTGGGGGTTGATGGAGCCCTCGGTAAGCTGTTGCCCCGCCTTTATCTTGTCTTTGCTCTGGACGCGGATATGGGCGCTGGCGGGGATGGCATACTCCTGCTCCTGCTCCTCGGTATAGCTGATAATCAGCTGGTCTTTCTTAATAGCTACCTCCCCGGCAACGCGGGCCAGGATAGGCTTGGTTTCGGTGGTTACCTCTTTCGACCTCTTTGACGAAGCTTTAGCCTTGGACTTGGCCGGCGGGTTGGCTAAGACGGCTCCGATATCCACCTTCTGTCCGTTCTTGACCATGACCTTCCAGCCGGCGGGCAAAGCATACTCGTCCTGGTAAAGCTCGGAGCTGGTGATTTTTATCACCTTGCCCTCATCATCCTGGACCACCTCGGCCGCGCCGTCTATCTCGGAGATGATGGCCTGGCCCTTGGGCGGTCTGGCCTCGAAGAGTTCTTCCACCCTGGGCAGACCGCTGGTGATATCGAGCCCGACGACACCGCCGGTGTGGAAGGTGCGCAGGGTCAGCTGGGTGCCCGGCTCGCCGATGCTCTGGGCGGCGATGATGCCGACGGCGGTGTTGAGGTCGACCAGGTGCCCCCGGGCGAGGTCTCGGCCGTAACAGCGCTGGCAGGCGCCGTGCCGGGAGTGGCAGCTTAAAGGTGAGCGGACATAGACCTTGGTTATGCCGGCGGCGACAATCTCCTTTGCCTTCTCTTCGTCAATCTCCTCGTTTCGTTCGACGATGACCTTCTTGGTCTTGGGTTTGACTATCTTGCTAGCCGCCAGCCGGCCGATTACCCGCTCAGACAGCGATGGCAGCAGTTCCCCTTCCTTGGGCTCGGCTATCCAGATGCCGTCGGTGGTGCCGCAGTCCTCTTCGCGGGTGATAACATCCTGGGCGACGTCAATGAGGCGGCGGGTGAGATAACCTGAGTCCGATGTCCTCAAGGCGGTATCGGCCAGTCCCTTTCTGGCGCCGTGGGTGGAGATAAAGTATTCTAGGACGCTCAGGCCCTCGCGCAGGCCTGACTTGATGGGGAAGTCGATGATTTTGCCCGAGGGGTCGGTCATCAATCCCCGCATGCCGGCCATCTGCCTTATCTGGGAGATATTACCCTTGGCTCCCGAGGTTGCCATCATGTAGATGCCGCCGTAGCGGTCGAGGGTCTGGGAGATGACATCGGTAATCTTATCGGTGGTCTCCATCCATACCCCGATGGTGTTGTTGTATTTTTCGTCCTCGGTGATTAAGCCCTTGTTATACTGGTTTTCAATAATGGCTACCCTCTCCCCGGCCTCTTCGATGAGCTTGGGCTTGCTCTGGGGGACCTGGATATCGCCCATGGCAATGGTCGTCCCCGATTTGGTGGCGTAGCGGAAGCCCAGCCCTTTGATGCTGTCGACCACGGCGGCGGTGTCCTCGTTGCTTAAAAGCTTGTAGCAATCGGTTACTATCTGCTTCAGGCTCGACTTATCGATGGCTTCGTTGTAGAAGCCCAGCTCGGGGGGCAAAACATCATTAAAGATAATGCGCCCCACGCTGGTCTTAATCCTTTGCCCGTTTTCGGGCGCTTTTCTAACCTCAATCTCGGCCCTCAGGTCGATATGCCCCAGCTCGTAGGTGAGCTTGGCCTCCTCAAAGCTACCGAGGATGGCGCCTTCGCCCTTAGCCCCGGGTATGACCGAGGTCAGGTAATAACAGCCTAAGACCATGTCCAGGGTGGGGGTTATTATCGGCTCGCCGGAGCTGGGTAGCAGCATATTATGGGTGCTGAGCATGATTTCCCTAGCTCCCCTGACGGCCGCTTTGGAGAGGGGGACGTGAATGGCCATCTGGTCGCCGTCAAAATCGGCGTTGAAAGCGGAGCATACCAGGGGGTGTATCTGGATGGCACTGCCGTCGATGAGCACCGGCTCAAAGGCCTGGATGCTCAGGCGGTGCAGGGTGGGAGCGCGGTTGAGCATAACCGGCTGCTCCTTGACTACCTCCTCAAGTATGTCGTATACCTCGGGCTTGTTTCTCTCCACCAGGCGGCGGGCGCTCTTGATGTTGTGGGTAAGCCCCTGCTCCATGAGGCGGCGCATAATAAAGGGCTTGAATAGCTCCACCGCCATCCGCCGGGGCAGGCCGCACTGATTGAGCTTTAATTCCGGCCCAACCACGATAACCGAGCGTCCGCTGTAGTCGACCCGCTTGCCCAGCAGGTTCTGGCGGAAGCGCCCCTGCTTGCCCCGCAGCATGTCGGAGAGCGACTTCAGCTTATGATTGCCGCTGACCGAGATAGCCCGCCCCCTGCGGCCGTTATCGATAAGGGAATCGACCGCTTCCTGGAGCATTCGCTTCTCGTTGCGGATGATGACCTCCGGCGCCTCTATCTCCAGCAGGTGGCGCAGGCGGTTGTTGCGGTTGATGACGCGCCGGTAGAGGTCGTTGAGGTCGCTGGTGGCGAACCTGCCTCCGTCCAGCTGGACCATGGGTCGGAGGTCGGGGGGGAGGACGGGGAGCACGGTCAGAATCATCCACTCCGGCTTATTGCCGCTTCGGCGAAAAGCCTCCACTACCTGCAGCTGTTTGGCTGCCTTGCGGCGGCGTTGCCCCGAAGCGGAGCGGGTTTCCAGGAGCAGTTCGTTGCGCATCTCATTGAGGTTGACGTCCTTGAGCAGTTGCAGAATGGCCTCGGCGCCCATCTCGGCGTTGAAGACCTGGTCGCACTTTTGCTTGAGCTCAAAATACTGGTTCTCGGTGAGCAGGGCGCTTTTCCTTAAGTCCTTGAGCTGTTCCACGTCGGCGGAAAGCTTTTCCTCAAGCTGAGCCTTCTCCTCGGAGAAGCCCTGCCGCAGCTTGTTTATCTCCTCCACCGTCGCCTTTTTTTTCTTCTTCTCTTTGACCTCGGCTTCAACAGCGCTCTGGCGCTCTTCTATCTGCTGCCGGCAGTTCTCTTCCAGTTGCTTGATTGCTTCCTGGCGCGCCTCTTCGTCTATGGCGGTGATGATATAGTGGGAAAAATAGAGGACGCGCTCCAGGCTCCGCGGTGAGAGGTCTAAAAGCAGGCCCAATCGGCTGGGTATCCCCTTGGCGAACCAGATATGGCTCACCGGGCAGGCCAGCTCGATATGCCCCATGCGCTCTCTTCTCACCTTGGCCCGGGCTACCTCGACGCCGCACTTATCGCAGATAACGCCCTTGTAGCGTATCCGCTTGTACTTGCCGCAGTAGCATTCAAAGTCCTTGGTCGGCCCGAATATTCTCTCGCAGAAAAGTCCGTCTCTCTCCGGCTTCAGGGTGCGGTAGTTCACCGTCTCCGGCTTGGTTACCTCGCCGTATGACCCGCTCCTTATCTGCTCCGGTGAAGCCAGTGAGATACGAATTGCGTCAAATTCGTTGACTTCAAGCATTCTATTTTTCTACCTCTGCTTTGCTTTCACTATCTTTAGCCTCAGGCTCCGCCTCCGCTTTGGGGGCTTCGGTGGCTTCTTCTGCCTCAGGCTCTATTTCCAGTTTAGGGAGTTCAGCCCCTTCCTCTCCAGCTTCGCCGGCTTCTTTAGCCTCCTCGGCTGGCGCCGTCTTTTCCTCTTCGTTAATCACCTCAATGGCCAGCCCCAGGCTTTTCAGCTCCTTGACCAGCACCTTGAATGATTCGGGGACGCCGGGCTGGAGAATATCCTCGTTCTTGACTATAGCCTCGTAGGTCTTGGCCCGGCCGGTGACATCGTCAGATTTAATAGT
This sequence comes from Dehalococcoidales bacterium, assembly GCA_034410425.1. Taxonomy (GTDB): domain Bacteria; phylum Chloroflexota; class Dehalococcoidia; order Dehalococcoidales; family BS750m-G39; genus DUEC01. The sequence goes on from DAOUMQ010000098.1 coordinate 4,517, forward strand.
CAGGATTTCCTGAAGGTTGTGGGCGGCGCCATAGGCTTCCAGCGCCCATACCTCCATCTCACCGAAGCGCTGGCCGCCGAACTGGGCCTTACCGCCCAGGGGCTGTTGGGTAATCAGGGAGTAAGGCCCGGTGGAACGGGCGTGTACTTTATCCTCGACCAGGTGGATTAGCTTCATCATATAGATATTACCCACCGTTACCGGCTGGTCAAAGGGCTGGCCGGTTCGCCCGTCGCGGAGGACAGCCTTGCCGCTGACCGGCGATGGCAGGTTACGTTCCGTTCTGGCCTGCTCCACTGCCTTCTCCAGTTGCTCTTTGTTGAGGCTCTTGCTCTTTATGCCCAGGTCTTCCAGCCAGAGGCGCAGGCAGGCATTCTTGGCCTCCCCGGGGTGCTCGTCGCTGAACACCGCTTCCCCGTCGTAGCCCTGTTTTTTCAGCCAGGCCTTAGCCACCTTCAGTTGCAGGGTGGGGTGGTCGTTGGTGGGGCTGGGGTCGATAGCGCCGCTCCTCTGGGCAATCCAGACCCTGGCCAGGGCATCCTCAATGTTGGCGTCGCTGGCGCCGTCAAAGACCGGGGTGAGCGCCTTGAAGCCCAATAGCTGGGCGGCCCATCCCAGGTGCGTTTCCAGAACCTGTCCCAGGTTCATCCTCGAGGGGACGCCTATCGGGTTGAGGATAATATCAACCGGCGTGCCGTCGGGGAGGAAGGGCATATCTTCCACCGGCGCAATCAGGGAGATGACCCCCTTGTTGCCGTGCCGCCCGGCTAGCTTATCGCCTACCGAGACCCTTCGCTTCTGGGCAATCCAGACCTGCACCCACTGGTTGACCCCGGCCGGCAGGTCGTCGCCGCTCTCCCGGGAGAAGACCCTGACGTTAATCACCTTGCCCCACTCGCCGTGAGGCACGCGCAGGGAGGTATCTTTGACCTCCCGGGCTTTCTCTCCGAAGATAGCTCTCAGCAGTTTTTCCTCGGCGGAGAGCTCGG
>DAOUMQ010000099.1:0-2363 GCA_034410425.1 Dehalococcoidales bacterium
TCCATTGTCTTGGCCCTGACCGTGGCTATCTGGGGGAAAGATGAGCAGGTGAAAACGGCCTGGGCGTTGCCCCCGTAGACCGGCTTGGTCTGCAATAGTAACTTTGATGAGGGGTCGATGGCCAAATCCAGACAGCCCAGAGCCGCCGCCGTCTTCAGGCGGAAAGCCAGCCTGGGGGCCAGGTCGCGGCCGATTGAGGTCTGCCCCAGGAGCAGAATCTGGGGCATCGCCTGCTTTATTACCTTTTCCATAACCGACGTGTAGGCATCGGTCTGATAGTCTTTTAATTTCGGGTCGTCAACGACATAGACTTTATCGGCACCGAAGGCGATAGCCTCTTTAGCTAAGCCGCTTATACCGCTACCGACCAAAACGGCGGACAGCTCCTGCCCCAGCTCTTTGGCCAGCTTACTGCCGCAGCCCAGTAGCTCGGTGGTGATTGCCGCCAGCTTGCCTCCCGCCGTCTCGCCGAATACCATAACCCCTTTATTCTCAGCCATATCTTTAACCTCCTAAAAGTACAATAGAATAAGCCCTGATTAGAGGACTTTGGCTTCCCTCAGCTTTTGGGCCAGGTTAGCCGCCGCTTCCTCAGGGCTTTCGCCTTCGATAACCTCGCACTTACCTTCGCGGACTGGTTGGAATAGTTTTAAGAGCTTGGTGTGCCTGCCTGCCGCCCCTATCTGGGAGGCCTCGACCCCGATATCGGCCGGCTTCCAGATAGTCGGCTCCTTCTTCTTGGCGGCCATAATCCCTTTTATAGTGGGGTAGCGGGGCTCGCCAATCTCGTTGCTTACCGTAACCAGGACGGGCAGGGGAACCTCGATGACCTCATAGCCCTCATCGGTTACCCTCTCTACCCTTGCCTTGCCGTCGCTGACGTCTATCTTCTTGACCAGGGTGATGCTGGGCATCCCCAGGAGTTCGGCGATGCCGGAGCCTACCTGTCCCGCGTTCCAGTCGGAAGCCTCCCGGCCGCAGAAGATGATATCGTATTCGCCTATCTTCTTGATAGCCATGGCCAGGGCATAGGCTGTTGACCAGCTGTCACCGCCGTCAAAGGCTTCGTCCTCCAGGAGGACAAGCTCGTCGGCCCCCATCGCCAGCGGTTTCTTGACTATATCGCGGAGCTGGTTCGAGCCCAGGCTTAGCGCCGTGATTTTGCCCCCCATGGCGTCCTTAATCTTGAGGGCCGCCTCGACGCCGTATTCGGCGTAGGGGTCGATTACCGGTGATACCCCCTGGGGCGGCACCACCTTGTTGCTGGCGGAGTCAATCTTGAAACTGGCCGGCGGCGCCTCGGGGTCAATCACTTGCTTGATGCAAACAATCATATTCATAAGAGATCCTCCTCTTTGCTAGTCGCCTTGGGGGAAAACCCAACTAATTAATTTATCATCGGGACGGTTTATGTGTCAAGGCAAATCATGGGGCATGGTGTCGATGTCAATAACGATGCCCTCGCAGTCGACGGCCACTTCTAAGACGTCTTCAGGGTGCTCCCTGATTATCTCCCTGCCCCCGATATCGCCCTTTAAAGCGGCCAACTGCGCCTCATATTTCAGTGAGAAGATAAGCGGATGCCCTCTTCTCCCCTTATAGGTGGGGATGGCGATGCCTTTATCATGGGCCTTAAATTCATCAATCAGCCGGTCTATGGTCGGGCTGTCAACGAAGGGCTGGTCGCCCAGGGTGAGCATGACCGCCTGCGCCCGGCTGTCCACCAGCTTTAGGCCAACGGCTATGGAGGTGCCCATCCCCCGACGGTAATCCTTGTTTACCGCTATCTTGAGCGGCCTGTCGGCTATTATTTTCCTTATCTCTTCGGCCCTGTAGCCCAGCACCACGATGACCTCGCCTACCTTTGAGCCTAAGAGGTTATCCAGGCTCTGCTCCAGGATGGTGCTCTTGCCCAGGGGCATCAATTGCTTGAGCCTGCCCATCCGTTTGGCCTGGCCGGCGGCCAGCATTATCGCCGAGACCATTACCGGGCCACCCTGGTCTGGCTGGCACTCAGGCTGAGGCTTATCACCCGCTCTATGCCGCTTAAATCAGGGGTAGTCTCTATCTCTCCCTTGGGGAAAGAGCGGCGCAGGAATGAGGTTACCGCCTCTTTTTGCCCCTGCCCGATCTCCAGCAGCAGGCAGCCGCCGCTTTTTAGCCTGGCGCCCGCCTGCCGGCAAAGTTGGCGTAATTTTTCCGTTCCCCCGGCGCCGCCGTCGAGCGCCAGCCGCGGCTCGAATCTTAGCGAGCTTAATTCCGACTCCCTGACATAAGGCAGGTTGGCTATTATAAGCTCAACCGGCTCTGGTATAGGGGTCAGCATATCGCCCTGGAGGAGTTGTACCCTATCGGCTACGCCA
>DAOUMQ010000100.1:0-11552 GCA_034410425.1 Dehalococcoidales bacterium
TATGGGATGCTCGCCTTATCCCTCCTCTTGACGAATATGAAGGTGTTGACTTCGCTACCCAGATTGAGGCTGGCTTTCGGATAGCGCTGCGCACTGGGGTGGATACGTTGAGTGCTTTGACCAGTGTTCTGGTCAAGATGGGTGAACGCTTTACCGAAAGGTCAGGACAGTCTAAATTCGATAAAAGTATGTTGCACCCGAAAACAATGTGGCGCCTGATTAAGGCCTGGCTGCGGAGTAAGAGAGAAGGTAGGGCTCTGCTACCCAAGGACCTGTGGCCTCTAAAGGGTCTCATCTGCTATGGAACAGACACTGCCATCTATCGAGAACAGCTAATACATTACTGGGGGAGAGTGCCTTTTGAGGTATACGCCTCCACAGAATCGGGGCTAATTGCCTTTCAAGCCTGGAATAAAAAGAACATGACCTTCCTCCCATCATACTGTTTTCTTGAGTTTATCCCCGAGGAAGAGTGGCTTAAGAGCCGGGATAACAAAGACTACCAACCAGCCACAGTACTCCTAGACGAGGTTGAGCCGGGGCAGCGCTATGAGATAATTATTACCAACTTTTACGGGATGCCTTTCCTAAGATATAGATTGGGTGACCTTATCAGAATAGTTGCCTTGGAAGATAAGGAGGCCGGGATTAAGCTTCCCCAGATGGTTTTTGAGAGCCGTGCCGATGGCCTTATTGATATCGCCGGCTTCCCAAGACTAGATGAGAAAATAATCTGGCAGGCTATTGCCGATACCGGAATAAAATTCGAGGATTGGACTGCCCGCAAAGAATACGAAGCCAATGAGTCGGTTGTGCGCATTTACCTCGAACCTAGGCAAGAGGTAAAGGCTAAAAAGCTAGAAAAGCTGATTCACCAGAAGCTAATGACTGCTGATCCGGACTATAGGGACCTAGAGAAAATGCTTGGTATCCGACCACTGCGGGTAACCCTCCTGCCCGCAGGGAGCTTCCAAAGATATTATGAAGCTAAGCAGAAGAGCGGAGCGCATCTTGCCCACCTGAAGCCTCCCCATATGAATGCTCCTGACACTGTTATCCAGAAACTTGTTGAGGTTGGGACGAACCCCGCAGGTAAGGAAAAGTGAACCATTATTTAATATTGCCCATAATCCAAACCGTTTTCAGTCTAGCACTGGCGGTGTTAGTACTCAAAGGGCACTCGCGGAGCTTTGTTCATCGCTTGTTTTCTATCGACCTGCTGGTCCTAGCTGCCTGGGGCTTTGTCATTTTTGGCATGCGGGCAAGCCCAGATATTGAGCACGCATACTCTTGGGATAGATGGGCGATTCCCTTGGCCCCTCTTATGTCGGTGCTGCTCTATCATTTTTCAGTTCGCTATACCTCTACCAAAATCAAAAGCTGGGTTATTCCCTCTCTCTATGCTACTTGGCTTGTTTTCATTCCCCTGGCGGCTACGGAGCTTGTCTTCAGTGGCATGCAGATAAAATCGTATGGCTATGCCCCCACCCTGGGACCGGTTGCGCCCTTCTTTCTGCTGTACTGCTATGCTATATCCGTAATGGCGCTGGTAACCTTCATTAGAGGCTACAGGAGAGCATTTTCTGCTGAACACAGAAACCGAATAGCGTATATAATTACTGGGGTCAGCATTACCTTTGTCGGGGGGGCCTTTGATGTTCTACCGATACTGGGATTACCATTATACCCCGGGGCAATAATCGGCAACCTGGTTTTTTGCTCCTTAACTACAGTAGCTATCATCAGACACAAACTTCTGGACCTAAGCATTGTCCTGCGTAAGAGTATCGTCTATGTCTTAACCAGCGCTCTGATCGCCATTCCTTTCGTAGGCGTCTTTCTCATAATTGCCCCCCTTGTTGAAGAAATAAGTGTCTTCCCTCTATGGGCTCGCTTGCTCCTCCTCATCGCACTGGCTTTCATCCTGCCACTGTTATGGCGATGGGTTCAAAAGCGTGTTGATAGGTGGTTCTACCGGGAGAGATATGATTACCTCAAAGCACTGGAAATCTTCAGCCAGGACACTCAAAGTGTCACCGACTCTGCTCAGCCAGGTTCTACTATGGTTAATCTTATTGCCAAGGCATTAGGGATTTCAAGAGTTTATCTTTTGCAACCGCTGCCCCAAAGCGGCGACTTTGCTGTGGCTTGCTCGTCTGGTACAGATAGCTCTACTACGGATATCGTCCTGAAAGGCCGGAGTCCTCTCCTCAGATGGCTCGGGCGTAACGGCGACATGTTAGCTTACCAAGACCTTAACTTCATACCACAATTGCAACCGGTTGTATACCAGGAGAAAAAAGACCTAGAACAAATCGGTACCGAGTTTATCGTTCCAATGAGAACACGTATCGGTAATTTATCAGGGCTGCTTATCTTGGGGCCAAAACTCTCAGAGCAGCCTTACACCATTGAGGATAAGGAGCTAATTAATACCATATGCAATCAAATGAGCACCAACCTGGAAAATGCACGGTTATATGCAGCCAGTCAGCAAGAGGTAGCTGAGCGCAAGCAGGCCGAGGAGGCGTTGCGAGAGTCTGAGGAGCGGTTCCGTTCTATCGTGGAAAATTCCCAAGCGGGGATAATGATTCTAGATGACGCCTATCGTTTCCTCTACGTAAACGACGAGCTTTGCAAAATCTCAGGATATTCTCGTAAGGAGGTCATTGGGCAGGACTTCCGCCAGTTTCCCGACGAGGAGAGCAAACGACTTGTCGCCGATCGGTATATCCGAAGGCAGAAGGGGGAGGAAGTCCCCCCTCGGTACGAGTTCAATATTGTCTGCAAAGATGGCCAGAAGAAGCGTGTGGAAATCAGCTCCACCGTGCTCAAGGATTCGGCGGGAGCAGTAAAGACAATAGCTCAGATTTTGGACATCACCGAGCGCAAGCAGGCGGAAGAGACCCTTCAAACCGAGAGGAACAAGCTGGAATCGGTCATCGGCACCATGGTGGACCATCTCACCATCCGGGATAAAGACTATAACCTTATCTATCAGAGCGAGTCGTCACAGAGAATATTTGGTAACCACCTGGGAGAGAAATGCTACCGGGTCTATGAGGGCCAAGACAAGGTGTGCGATGGCTGCCCGGTTAAAAAGGCGTTTAGGGACGGCAAGTCACATACCTCGGAGAGGAAGGTAATCTTGCCTTCGGGGGAGGTAAGCTTCTGGGAGAATACGACTAACCCCATTAGAGATGCCAAGGGCAAGATTACTTCCTGTCTTGAGGTCGCCAGGAATATCACCGAGCGCAAGCAGGCGGAAGAGGCGCTCAAAAGGGCTGAACAGGAAAAAACCATCATTCTCCATAGCTTGAGCGAGCTTATGATATTTCAGGACCTGAATCATCGGATGATATGGACGAACAAGGCCGCCGCTGAATCGGTCGGCATGTCTCCCCAGCAGATGGTGGGGCGGTATTGCTATGAGTTATGGGGTGAGAGCAGTGAGCCCTGCCAAGGCTGCCCGCTGGAAAAAGTCAGTCAAACGGGACAACCGCAAGCCGGTGAGATGACCACCCCTGATGGCAGGATGTGGAATGTAAGAGGCTACCCGGTTCGGGATGCCAATGGCGAAATCACTAGCTTGGTGGAGGTGGCCGATGACATCACTGAGCGCAAAAGAGCGGAGGAAAAACTAAAGCAGTCGCGCCAGCGGTTACGCGACCTCTCGGCACATATAGAATCCATGAGAGAGGCAGAGAGAACGACTATCGCCCGCGAGGTCCATGATGAGCTGGGCCAGGCCCTAACCGCCCTGAAAATGGATCTGGCCTGGCTGAACAAGAGACTGCCTGAGGAGCAAGAAACGCTGGTGAAGAAGACAAAAGAAATGTCAAACCTTATTAGCACAACTATCCAAACGGTGAAGAGGATTTCCACACAACTGAGACCCGGAGTATTAGACGACCTTGGTCTCATGGCAGCCATTGAATGGCAAGTGCAGGAATTTCAAGAGCGAACACGAATTAAATGTGAATTTAGCGCCGATGGCGAGGATATGAATCTAGACCGGGACCTAGCTACAGCAGTTTTCCGGATCCTCCAGGAGGCGCTCATCAACATCACCCGTCATGCCGATGCAACAAGAGTTGAAGTAAGCCTGAGGGAAAAGGACAAGCACCTAGTGCTACAGGTCAGAGACAACGGCAAGGGGATTACAGAGAAGCAAATTACCCATCCCAAGTCATTTGGGCTAATCGGAATGCGCGAGCGTGTCCGTTCCTGGAACGGAAGCGTCAAAATTGACGGCATTTCGGGTAAGGGGACCCTGGTAACAGTAAGTATTCCCCTTGACCACGAGGAGGAGGAGCGCGATGATAAGAATACTGGTCGCCGATGACCATGCCATTGTTCGTGATGGACTGAAGCAGATTGTTAGCGATACCTCCGACATGGTTGTCGCCGCTGAAGCGAGCAACGGGCAGGAGGCGCTAAGTAAAGCATTGAAAGATGATTATGACGTTGTCTTGTTAGACATTACCATGCCCGATAGCAGTGGACTTGATATTCTAAAAGAAATCAAAAGCCAAAAGCCTGAGCTTCCCGTTCTGATATTAAGCATACACCCGGAAGAACAGTACGCGGTGAGAGCTTTAAAGGCCGGCGCCGCCGGGTATTTGACTAAAGAAAGCGCCCCTGAGGAATTGATAAGGGCTATGCGAAGTGTCTCAGCTGGCGGTAAATACGTCACCTCGTCTCTGGCTGAAAAGCTGGCTTCTGTATTAAGGACCGGTGCCGAAGAACCTCTTCACCAGTCCCTTTCCGATCGCGAGTATCAGATACTGTGCATGATAGCCTCTGGCAAGAGCGTAAAACAGATTGCCGATGAATTGTTGTTGAGCATAAAAACCATCAGCACTTACAGGGCCCGTCTTCTGCGAAAAATGAATATGAATAACAATATAGAACTAACCCGCTACGCTATACAAAATCAGCTGGTATCCTAAAGTGGTACATTCGAGGAAAGTGAAGTCGGCGTAGCTATTACTCTTACCTTCCCGTCCAACTAATCACCGAAGCTATCATCCCCACACACACCTCCTCATTTGTAGGACAAATACTGACAAAATAATGAGCCAGAGTCCTACAAAAAGTTCAGTATTCGGCTGATAGATATCCTATTTCCCGCTTGATAGTATATTACTAGTAGCGGAGTAATGATAGGGTAAGGAGCTATAGATAAAGAGAATCCTGATAGTTGAAGATGAGGCAGCTATCTGCCAGTTTTGCCGGAGAGTCCTCGCTACCGGGGAGTTTGAGATAGATAGCGCTGCTAATGGCAAACTTGCTCAAGATATGCTAGGCAAAAAGGACTATGAGCTCTGCCTCATTGATATCAGGACACCGGTGATGAACGGTAAACAGCTTCACCAGGTTATTGTCGAGAAACATCAAAACCTATTAGAAGGTGTGATATTTATAACTGGTGACGCAGCCGATGAATCTACCGAACATTTTTTGGAGGCAACTGGTAGACCGTTTTTGATTAAACCATTTACGCCCGATGAATTAAAGACCGTAGTCCGAGAAACCGTAAGGCAAATAGCAAGATAACCGCAAAACAAGAAGGAACAACTTTTTTATGACAAGATGTGGGACATATCAAGCAGTTCTTAGCAGTGCGGAGGAGGTTTAGATCATGCCAGTCACAATAAAAGGAGAGAAATACTACAGAACCTCAGAGGCTTGTCGATTGGTGGGCATAGGCAGGTCTACCCTGTTACGTTGGCTTAGGGCGGGTATCCTTGATGATGCATCTCACCGGGATAGACGAGGGTGGAGGTTATTCTCCAAGGCTGACATCAAGCGAATCGAAGAAGAGGCTAACAAGGTCAAGCAAGGCGGAGATTATCAGCTTCAAGCCACTGGCAAACCGGACTGATACTAAGCCAAGTCTTAGACAAGGTTAACCCTAGGCGGTCGCTCCAGTCTGGCGGCCCAAAGGTCGCAGGTTCGAATCCTGCCCCCGCTACCAAAGAAATTAAGGCACCGCTTTTGGCGGTGCTTTTCGTTTTGTCGCCCTTAGCTGAACACCGGTGAAGGCTTTTCCTGGAAAGGATGTGTCCGCAGAATCAGCGAGAAAAGAAAGGCTAAGGTACCTAAGCGATACTGGGGGTAAGGGCATCCAACACCCTACCCTACAGCCAGCGAGGAAAGCACAGATAAAGGCCAAGCTCACTGTCTTAGGCAGCCACAGCAACACTGTCAGATATAAGGGGGCACCAGACCTATCTACAACTACCTAAGACTTTTCGCCCCTGGTCCTTATTTCATCCACCTTCACGCAGATGGCGAACAGCACCAGAAACAGAGCCAGGAATATCCAGAAGTCACCATCGTAGCCGATGGCCGTGTCTATAGCCTTGGCGATCAGCCCCAGGATGGCACAGACCAACCCTGCCACTCCAAAGACATAAGATATATGAAACTTACCCCATTTCATCTTTTCCATCCCCTTTCTTCATGTGAATTACTTATTGACGGGTTTACTTTACACTGATTTTCACGGTTGAGTCAAGACAGAGGATACAAAACGCTAGATTGTGCAACTAGCTGGCAGATAACTACCCAGCCGGCGGCCCAAAGGTCGCAGGTTCGAATCCTGCCCCCGCTACCAAAGATAACAAAAGGCGGGACTTAAGAGTGTCCCGCCTTAATTTTTTAGGGAGAAATCCGGTTGCTATTTTCCCTCCCACATGCTCGATTGCAGGAAAGTGGCCAGGTTGACATCCTGGTTGGTGAGCTGGAGTTTGCGTCTTATCTTTTCACGGTGGCGGTTGACGGTGGCCTCGGATACGCCCCGCATCTCGGCGATTGCTTTGGTGTGCATTCCGTTCCGTATCATGTTGCAGATCTTGATTTCCGTCGGTGTCAGAGAGTGGTATAGATTCGATAAATGGCTGATAAAGGGCGAGGTTATTTCCTCAAGGTTAGTCTGGAGCATCTCCACGTAATTAACCTGGGTGGAGGGCAACCGCGAGGCCAGGGCGTGCAGGATAGGCATCAGGATTTTCTCGACGTTCGTTTTAATATCCTGGTGGATTTCCTGTTTCTCCTGCTCAATGCGGGATAGGAGTGTCCGCAGGGCAATATTGGCTTCCTGTAAAGCCTGGCGCTCTAAGGTCAGTTGTCGGTTGGTCTCCTGCAACTCCAGGTCCGCCGATATCCGGGTGGCAATGGTGCCAATCTGCTCGGCCACCGCGTCCAGCAGGGCGCGTTCCTCTTTAAGAAAAGGACCCTCATCGGCCGGCGGGCATTCCTCCAGGTAGAAAATGCCGACCTCACCCACCGCCTCATGGTACATGTAAATCCGCGATGACTGCCGCCAGTTGGTCACCTTGAATCTTTGGCTGGTGTAGGTTTCTTCCTTAAAGAGAATCCGGGCGCAGGTTATCTCCGGATACTGCCAGGAATAGGGCAGGAAGTTCACCAGCTCCTGCAGAAGTTTGTCCATAGAATACATATGGCGCTCGGCCAGCTGTGAAATCCCATAGAGGCAGTTCAGTTCCTTGATGCGCTCGTGGAGCGCGGCCTGGACCTCGCTGGGTTCGGCCTCGGTGGGAAACGGTATCCGCCACAAGAGGGCCAGGTCTTTCGAAGGAAAGGGCAGACGCCTAACGTCCTCCGGAGACAGGGAAGCTTTTCTCTTGGCCATTGGACTCCTCCCCTTAGTGCCTATTTTTAATAGGCAGTATAAGTGCACTTGTTCCGTATTTACTTCACACATCCTATCTGTTAATTTGAAAATTGTCAAACTGTTTCTCGGTCAAAGGAGGTCCCCATGCCGCCCCAAACTCTCGATAAAATCCTGGAAGGACGCCGCAGTCAACCGAACCAGCTCATTGAGGTGCTCCAGGACGTCCAGAAAAACTACGGCTACATTCCCCAAGAGGCCATGCAGACCGTATCCCAGGGTCTCGGGGTGCCGCTTATAGAAGTCTACCGGGTGGCTTCGTTTTATAAGGCTTTTCGATTAAAACCTTCCGGCAAGCATGTCCTGACCATGTGCACCGGCACCGCCTGTCACGTGCGGGGCTCCCACCTTCTCCTCGACCATGCTATCAGCCAGCTCGGAGTCAAACCGGGTGAGGTGACCCCCGACGGTCTTTTCTCCATAGAATGTGTCAACTGCCTGGGGACCTGCGCCCTGGGGCCAATCGTTAGCGAGAACGGCTCCTATCATCGCCACATGACGCCCGCCAAGCTCCGTAAACTAATCGAGACGCTTAGAAATCAGAAATCGGAGGAGCGCCAAGGTGCCAAGACTCAATAGCTACCGCGAACTGGAACACCTGCGCCTGCGGCTCCAGGAGCAACGGGAAAACATTACCACTACGGTAATGGTCTGCGGAGGGCCCGGTTGCCAGACCTCGGCGTCCCAGGCCATCATTGACGCCATCAGGGACGAGATATCCAGCCAGGGGCTGGAGCAGAGCGTGAGCTTGCGCATCACCGGCTGCCACGGCTTCTGCGAGCAGGGCCCGGTCATTTTAATCGAGCCGGGCAACATATTCTACTGCCGGGTCTCGCCGGAGGACGCTTTTGAAATCGTTTACCAGACGGTGATGAAGGGCAAAGTCATCGAACGCCTGCTCTATGAAGACCCGGTATCAGGCGAGAGAGTTAAAACCGAGTCCGAAGTTCCTTTTTACAAGGCGCAGGACCAACAACTCCTCTCCCAGAACCGTCTGGTCGACCCCTGCTCTATTGAGGATTACATCGTGGCCGGCGGCTATTCGGCCCTTACCAGGGTGCTCAACGGTATTACTCCGGAGGATATTGTCAAGGAGATTACCGCCTCGGGGCTGCGGGGGCGCGGCGGCGGCGGCTTCCCCACCGGGCGCAAGTGGAGCCAGTGTCTGGAGGCACCCGGGGAAGAAAAATACGTAATCTGCAACGCCGACGAGGGCGACCCCGGGGCATATATGGACCGGGGTGTGCTTGAGGGCAACCCGCACCTGGTCTTGGAAGGCATGATGATAGGCGCCCGGGCCATCGGCGCTAATAAAGGGTACATCTACGTCCGCAACGAATATCCGATTGCGGTCAAGCATTCTCAGATTGCCGTCGAGCAGGCCCGCGAGCTCGGGCTCCTCGGCGATAATATCCTGGGCTCGTCCTTCTCCTTCGATGTGGACATCGCCCGGGGCGGGGGCGCCTTCGTCTGCGGAGAATCAACCGCCCTCATGGCTTCCATAGAAGGCAAGGTCGGCGAGCCCAGAGCCAAGGATGTCCACACCGTGGTCGACGGGCTTTATCACAAGCCAACCACCCTCAACAACGTCGAGACCTGGGCTAACGTCCCGGCCATCATCCTCAACGGTTCGTCCTGGTTCGCCTCGAGGGGGACGAAGAAGAGCAAGGGGACCAAGATACTGTCCCTGACCGGCCGCATCAAGAATACCGGCCTGGTTGAAGTGGCCATGGGCACCTCAATCGGCGAGGTGGTGTTTGATATCGGCGGCGGCGGCGTCAACGGCAAGCAGATAAAAGCGGTGCAGACCGGCGGGCCATCGGGCGGGTGTCTGCCGGTGGACAAGTTCGACCTTGCCATTGATTTCGACGTGCTCTCCGAAGCCGGCTCCATGGTCGGTTCGGGGGGCATGGTGGTGATGGATGAGGAGACCTGCATGGTGGACGTGGCCAAGTATTTTCTGACCTTCCTGCAGGACGAGTCGTGCGGCAAGTGCCTGCCCTGCCGGGTCGGGGTTGACCGCATGCTGGAGATAATCACCGACATCACCGAGGGCCGCGGCCGACCGGAGCAGCTTGACCTCCTGGAGGAGCTGGGGGAAACGATTTCCCAAACGGCGCTTTGCGGGCTGGGTAAGACGGCGCCCAACCCGGTGCTCTCCACCCTGCGTTATTTCCGTTCGGAATACGAGGCGCACATCAAGGAAAAACGGTGCCCGGCCGGGGTATGCAAGGCCCTGATTACCTACTCAATCGACCCGGAAAAGTGCAATGGCTGCGGTGTCTGCCTGCGCGCCTGCGTGCACGGGGCGATCACCGGTGAAAAAAAACAGGTGCATGTAATTGACACCCAGCTCTGCCAGAAATGCGGTATCTGTCGAAGTGAGTGCAAGTTTGATGCTATTCAGGTTATTTGAGAAAGCGAGGTTGCCGGGATGCTGCAGTATGTCAACGTTAACATAGACGGGGCTATCGTCCGCGCGCCCAAGGGGACCAGCGTCCTCGACGCCGCCATCGAATACGGCATCTGCATTCCCCACCTCTGCCATGTCCCCTATCTCTCCGACATCGGCGCCTGCCGCCTGTGCATTGTCGAACACGTCTTAAACGGCCGCTCCGAGGTCACCGCTTCCTGCACCTTGAACGTGGAAGAGGGCATGGTAATCAGGACTAATACCGACAAAATCCGCAAACTGCGCCGCAACCTCGCCGAGCTGCTGGTGGCCCAGGCCCCCAACTCCCGCGCCATTCAGGACATCGCCCTGCGCTGTGGGGTCAGGGAGGTGCGCTATCCCTTCCGTAACGAGGACTGCGTCTTATGCGGTCGCTGCGTGCGGGTCTGCACCGAGGTCTGGCAGGCACGGGCAATCGGTTTCGTCGGGCGGGGTAAAGACCGCCACGTTGACTTTCCCTTCGGCATCCGCCCCGATTTCTGCAAGCAATGCGGCAACTGCGTCCAGATTTGCCCCATGACCATCCCTCCCTGCGACGGCCCCATGAAGCCCGGGGAGGAATACCTCTGCCTGAAATGCGAATCACAGCTTATGATTGCCGACGAGGTGCCGGGTAGCTGTGTGTGGTGTAAACTGGGCGAGGGCTTCGGCTGCGGGCGCTATGTCTAGCAATCCGGGCTAAAGACTAAAGCCAAGTATGATATTTTAGAGCACCGCTTTTTGAGCGGTGCTTTTTGTTTGGCAGGGCCGATATATAAAGAAGACCTAACCAAAATCAATCTTTTTCGTTATACTAAGTAAACAGGCTATTACAAAAGCAGTCGGAGGTGAGCCAAGATGAAGAAGGCGTTTCTATATGTATTAACGGTAGTATTAGCCTTGAGCCTGGTGGCCTGCGCCCAACCGGTAACCGGTGAGGTGATACAGTCGGATAAGGAGCGGGATACTTCACCGGATGTCAGTGGAGCCGACCTGGCAACCCTGGTCGAGGGAAACAGCGATTTCGCCTTTAACCTCTATCAGGCGCTCAGGGAAGAGGAGGGCAACCTCTTCTACTCTCCCTACAGCCTGTCGCTGGCGCTGGCCATGACCTACGCCGGTGCCCGCGGTGAAACGGAAGAGCAGATGGCCGATGCCCTAGAGTTTATTCTCCCCCAGAGCCAGCTCCACCCAGCATTCAACGGCCTTGACCTGGAACTGGCCAGCCGTGGCCAAGGCGCCGAGGGCAGTGACGGCGAGGGCTTCCGGCTCAACATCGTCAATGCCATCTGGGGGCAGAAGGACTACCAGTTCCTGGCCGAGTTCCTTGACACCCTGGCCGAGAACTACGGCACCGGTTTGAGAGTCCTTGATTTCATCAACCAACCGGAACAGTCCCGCGTTACCATCAACGACTGGGTC
>DAOUMQ010000101.1:0-2369 GCA_034410425.1 Dehalococcoidales bacterium
AAAGTTCGCCGAGAAGTACGCTAAGAAGTTCGGCTTTACCGTTGAGCTGACGCTGGCTGATGTTCGCAAGCTGCCCTATCCCGATGAAAGCTTTGACTGGGCGATAGCGGTGGCGACCTATCACCATATCAAAAAGGGGGAGCACCTGGAGGCATTAGGAGAACTGAAGCGGGTGCTAAAGCCGGGCGGCGAAGCCTTTATCACCGTCTGGAACCGGTGGCAGCCCCGGTTCTGGCTCAAACCGAAGGAGGTCGAAGTCCCCTGGCGCCAGAAGGGACAGACCCTCTACCGCTACCACTACCTCTTTAGTTATGCCGAGCTGGAAAGACTGGCAAAAAGGGCGGGCTTTGAGGTGATAAAGTCTTTCCCCGAAAGCGCCTACCGCCTGCCGCTTAAAGTTTTCTCCCGGAATATCTGCCTGCTGGTGAAAAAATAGACTAGCCTATTTTTCCATCTTCTTCCGGAGAATCATAACGACTACTGCCGCAATGGCATAGAAGGCGGCAACGGCAAAAGATGCAGGGTATGCCAGTGGTACTGCCTCAGAACCGAATAGGTCTCCATTGACAATACCCATGATACAGGCACTGAACCCAATTACTATTCCGCAAATAAACAGGATCCAAGCAGTTATTGTGGCTAGAGCTTTGAAATAAGATGGCATTTCTCCCTCCTTGCCGGTTTTTATAGTAATATTATAACACCGCCCGTCAAGGAGGCTTTGGGGGTTAATCTTTTTTAGCGGCTCTGGCGTAGATGGCCAGCTCGCTGCGCTTGAAGCCCAGCTTCTGGAAGTAGTCCTTGAGTTCCCAGTGGCGCTCATCGATGACGGCGCGCACCGTGTTGACCCCTTTGGCCTGGCAACGCTGGGCCAGGGCTTCGATTAGTTTGGTGGCGATGCCCTTTTTCTGGTATTCGGGGTCGACGATTATCATGTGGATGACGCCCACTTCATCGATTGGTATACCGACGAAGGCTAGTCGTCCCCAGATAACGCCGACGAGCTTGTCTTTAACTTCGGCGACACAGCTCAAGTCGAGCGGGCCTCCGGGGTTGGTAGAGGCCACCTCGTCGTAGTCCATGGTGCCCCGGTAGCTGAGGCGGCTCCGCTTGGTGCCGGGTATCTTTTCCTCCCTGGTTTTGCTGTAGACGGCTAAAACGCCTTCAATATCTCCGCGCTCCATGGGCCTGATTTTTACATCTATCTCGGCACCGAACATAATAATCACCCCCGGTTTAATTTATATCGGGATAGGCTGAATTATAGGCAGCTTCTGCGTCTTTGTCAAATACGTTCCCTGATTTTCTTTATAGACACGGTGGCGGCTTTGTGCTTTAATCAACCCTGGAGTTTTTAGATAAGGAGAGGGCGGTGGACTTTGACTGGGGAGAGATAGGCAAAATTCTCTTCTATATACTGCCGGTAGTAGTCTTTATCCTGTTCAATATCTTCTTCCGCAAACAGCAGGAACAGCAGAGGCGGCTGGCCGTGGTTAAAAGCCTGCTTTCCGAGATTGAGCATAACCAGAAGCTCATGGAAGCCTTTTTAATGCGCTGGCAGACCAAGAAATTCAAGACCGGTAACTGGAATCGCAATAAGGATAAAATGGAATATATAGACCAGGGCCTGCGGGCAACGCTGGCTGGCGCCTACGAAATCGCCGAGGAGTTCAACCGGGACATAGCCGCGGCTAAGAAGCATAGAACGCCGGGCTATCTGGCCGGTATCCAGGTGGATAGATTAAAGGAGCCGTTGGCTAAGAGCCGGCAGGGGCTTGAGCAGTGGCTTGAGCTGAATAAGGGGAGGAAAAAGCCAATAGAGGATGACGGCGGCCCGGCCTCATAAGGTCTTGGTGTAGTCGATAAGCTTTCCCGGTTTGAAGCCCATATGGGAAAAGAGCGCCTTTAGCTGGTTATCCTTTTCGTCGACCATTATCCGCACCGCATTGAGCTTCTTGGCCTTGCCGGTCTCCACCAGGGCGTTAATCAGTTGGCTGGCGATGCCCTGCCGCCAGTATTCGGGTTCAACGCCCAGGATCTGAATCAGCCCCACTTCGGTAAAGGGCTCCCCGAAATAGGACCGCCGCGCCAGAAGAAAGCCCTGCACCTCGCCGTTGACCTCAGCGACAAAGCTTAAGTCGGGGATTTTACCCAGGTCTCCGATAAGCAAGTCGGTATAGGTAGCCGCCCGCCGCACACCGGTAATTTTCCTGTCGATGGCTAAAACGCTACCAATGTCCTCAGGTTCCATAGGTCGGACTCTTATTGTGCTTTTCTTTCTTTCTATAACCGCCACCCAAGGCACCTCCTTGCTATGCCTCGTATTATCCCCCTTTTTCCAGTTTTGTCAATAGGTTGTTGCCCGTTTT
>DAOUMQ010000102.1:0-14855 GCA_034410425.1 Dehalococcoidales bacterium
GGTTTGCGAAGTATCGTAGCCACCTATCTGGTCCACTACCTTTTTGAAATCTTGGCTGGCTACTAGCTCTAATAGGGGGGCAAGTAGCTGGCTGTGGTAGCTTTCCTTTAACATGACCAGGTCATACCTCTCTCTGAATAGCGGCAAGAAGTCAAGCCCACAACTCCGTGCTGCTGCCTCAATACCCAGGCCTACGTCTGCTTTGCCCTGAGCAATACTCGAAGCGACCGCCAGGTGCGTATCCAATTCTCGCTCATAGCCCCTAATCTCAGACGCAGGAATCCCATTTTGCCTTAACTGGAGGTCCAAGAGAACTCTAGTGCCAGAGCCCTTTTGTCGATTAATAAAGATAACCTCCGGCCGCCGCAAATCAGCGAGGCCCTCAATTTGCTTCGGGTTCCCCGGAGGCAACATTAACCCCTGAATTCTATATGCCAAGTTCACTATTGCTATCTCTCGACCCGGCAGTACTCGCTTGATATAGGGGTAGTTGTACTCGCCTGTTTCTTCATCCAACAGATGAATTCCCGCCAAATGGGCTCTCTCCTCCTGGAGGGCAATTAGCCCTCCCAAGCTCCCCGCAGAACTGACTTCAAATCGGATTCCGTCGCTACGCTGTCTCAATAGGTCAACAAGCAGATTCAAAGCCAGGTCATGGCTGCCAACTATACGAATGACGTTTCCACGTTCAGCTCTACCATTTTCCCGCTCAGGTAATTCAGCTGGTGTCTGTTTTTCCTCGCGCCAGCGCGTCAAGTGCAGATAGAAGGTAGCCTCTGTCTCTTCCGGGCTGTAACCCAAACTCAAAGCTTTTAGAATATCGCTGCTGATAATATCGGAAAGTCGCCTTTGGCGGATAATTCGCATCTTTGGGTCGTCTGTCTTGGCTGTTACGGTTGTCCCCCCACCACGGCGTGACACAATCACCTGTTCTTGTTCAAGAGCTAAATAGGCTCTAACCACCGTGTTCTGGTTTACGCCCAGCGATTCTGCCAACCCCCTAATTGTAGGCAGATGGTCACCCGGTTTAAGCTCACCGGTAACAATAAGTTGTCTGACTTGGTCAGCTATCTGCTGATATAAAGGGGCTGCGGAGTGTTGATCTAACCGTAATTCCAGCACAAAAGTATTATACTATATATAGTACAAATATAACAAGTCCACCATAATGACGAAGAGGGTGAGACCAGCAATAAGCGGGGTAGCTCCGCATATAGAATCAAAACCGAGGAAAGCGGCTAGTCCCCGTCTTTGGGGTAGTCGGAGTAGTGCGGCGGTAGGTAAGCCGACCAGTCAGCAACATTCTCTCCAAACCGGGGTTGTCTGACCGCACCCAGGCAGACGTCATCGCCATTCAACACGGCCTGAAATGAGCCTATCTCTGGGCTTCAAGGTTAGGCCGTCTTGCCGGCCAGCTGCCGGACTTCCAGAAAGGCGTCAGCCACCTCGGGGTCGAACTGGGTGCCCCGGCAACGCTCTATCTCAGCGCAAGCCGCCTCCTTACTCATTGCCTTACGGTAGGGGCGCTCGGAGGTCATGGCATCAAAGGTATCCGCTACCGCTATAATTCGGGCCAGCTGCGGTATTTGCTCGCCCTTTAAGCCATCGGGATAACCCTTGCCATCATAGCGCTCATGGTGATGGCGGACGGCTCTTAGAATTTCTTTGTCCTCGGCGATAGGATTCAGGATGCGTTCCCCGGTCTCGCTGTGCAACCTGACATGCTTAAACTCTTCAACAGTGAGGCTGCCTGGTTTGTTTAGCACTGATTCCCTGACACCTATCTTGCCGATATCATGGACCAGCCCCGCCAGCCGTATCTTCTCAAGACTCTCTTTGGGTAAGTCCAACTTCTTGGCTATGGCCATCGATACCTCCGTTACCCGCTGCGAGTGGCCGCTGGTATAGACGTCCTTGGCTTCCAGAGCGTAGGCCAGGGCAGTGATGGCATTGAAAAACGAGGCGCGGATTCTATCGGCTTGCTCCCCCACCTTCTGCTCCAGGTGCTGTTGGTAGTCCCTGTTCTCAAGCTCCAGCCTCCTTTTCTCCAGGGCCCGGTTTACGCTCAGACTAACCTCATCCAGGTTGAAGGGCTTGGTTATATAATCATAGGCGCCCTGCTTCATGCAGTGGATGGCGATGCTGGCATCGGCTATGGCGGTAGCCATAATGACCGCCGTATCGGGATAGTCGGCTTTTATTTCAGGCAACAGCTTTGTCCCCGGTTTACCCGGCATCTTTATATCCAGAATAACCAGCTCAGTGGCGCCGGCTTTCAGCTTCTCCAGCGCCTGCTCGGCGTTACCAGCTTCCTGGCAGTGGTAGCCTTCGCTGGACAGCTTCTGACTCAGCAACCGCCTGATTGCTTCCTCGTCGTCAACGATGAGTATTGCTCCTTTTTTAGCCATCACTTTCCCGCAGGCGCGCTGATAGGTAGTTCCACAATAAAGGTGGTGCCTTTACCTAACTCGCTTTCGACGTATATACGGCCGCCGTGTTCGGCTATTATCCCGTGGCAGATGCTCAAGCCCAGCCCCGTCCCCTTGCCCACCTCCTTGGTGGTGAAAAAGGGGTCAAAGATGTGTCTCAGGTCATCCTTGTTAATACCGGGGCCGTCATCAGCAAAGGAAGCCCGGATAACACCCCCCACCCTTTCCGTGGTGAGAGTGAGCTTACCTCTACCTTGTGCCTCAATCATGAAATACTCGGCATTGATGATAATGTTAAGAAACACCTGCTGCAATTGAAAATAGTCGGCCATAATCTCGGGCAGTCCGGGCTCAAAGAGGCTTTCGACCTCGATATTTTCCACCCTCTGCTCATAGGCACGCAACTCCAGCACCTTACTGATAACGTCGTTTATATTCAACATCTGCTTGACGGCAGGATGCCTTCGAGCGAAGGTGAGCAGATTATTCACCACCTGAGAGGCGCGCTGGGCTTCACTATAGACCGTCTGCAAATCCTGCTTAATATCTTCCGGCATCTCCTTTCCCAGGAGTAGCTGGGAGAAACCAATAACACCGGTCAGCGGGTTATTCAGCTCATGGGCGATGCCCGCGGCCAGCTCGCCGACCGAAGCCAGCCGGTCAGTGATAGCGAGCTGTTCCTGCATATGCCGGCGCTCGGTGATGTCCCTATTAATACCGACGTACCCCTTGAACTCTCCGGCGCTATCACAAAGGGGAATACCGCTGTTCTCAAAGATAACCCGGCGGCCGTTCTTATGGAGATGGGCAACCTCCAGGCCGGAGAAGGGCTTCCTTTTGGCATTAATCTGCTTGAAACGCTTAAGCCATTTACTGAATTCCTCTTTAGCGATGAGGTCTAGAGGCCTCTTCTTGCCCACCACCTCATCCACTTCATAACCCAGGAGATCCTTAATCTTGGGGCTGACGAAGGTAAACCGCCCCTCGGTATCCACTTCCCATATTATATCGCTGGTAGCTTCGACCAGGGTCTTATACTTCTCCTCGGACTCTTTCAGCGCCGCCTCGGCCTGCTTGCGGTCGGTGACGTCTTTAACAAAAACGGAAAGTCCGTCCTTTGAGGGGTAGGCACTGATTTCAAAGAAGTAGTTCCTGCCCCCAAGCTGGTACTCGTTAACGAAACTCTGTACTTTCTGCGTTCTTAACGCCTTCAGGTACATTTTCCCGGCACTTTGCGTCATATCCAAGGCAGGGAAGATGTCAAGAAGGTGTTTGCCCAGGGCATCTTCAGCCGGAATCCCGGTAAGCTCCTCACTGGCCTTGTTCCAGTAGGTATATCTTAGGTTCTTATCAAAGGCAAAAAAGACGTCAGTGAT
The DNA here is from genome assembly GCA_034410425.1 of Dehalococcoidales bacterium. GTDB lineage: Bacteria > Chloroflexota > Dehalococcoidia > Dehalococcoidales > BS750m-G39 > DUEC01. The sequence continues at coordinate 3,806 of DAOUMQ010000102.1, forward strand.
GCTTTCGGCAAGTTCTCGGTACTTCTCTTCACTCTCCCTTAATGCCTCCTCCGACCTTTTGCGTTCGGTGATGTTCCTGTTGACCTCAAGACAGGAAACCAGCTCCCCCCTGGCATCTCTAATGGGGTTAGCCGTATTCTCCCAGAAGGTGACTCCCTCCGAAGGCAATACCACTTTCCTCTCCGAGGTATGTGACTTGCCATCCTTAAAAGCCTTTTTAACCGGGCACCCGGGGCACAACTCTTCTTTACCCTCATAGACCCGGTAGCATTTCTCCCCCAGGCGGTCTCCAAACATTCCCTTCAGCAGGTCATTCTGATAAATAATATTATAGTCTCTGTCCTGTATGGTAAGACCATCCTCCAGGGCATCTATCACTGATTTCAGTTTATTCTTCTCGGCCTGGAGCGCCTCTTCCGCCTGCTGGCCCTTCTCCTCCTCCTCAATAGATTTCAGGGCAAAAGCAAGATCGCCGCTCACCTCCACCAGCAACTGGATTTCGGCATCACTGAAGCCGTCCGGCTGACTACTGTAAACATTAAGTGCCCCGTAAACCTTCTCGCCGTGAATTAAGGGAATCGACGCCGAAGAGCGGTAACCCCGTTTAAGCGCCTCTTCCCGCCATGTTACCGTCCTCGGGTTTTCCGGGATATTCTTTACCATATCCGGCTTCCTGGTCTTTATCGCCGTGCCCGTCGGCCCCCTGCCGCTGGGGAGGTTATCCCAGGTGATTTTGACGGCATCAAGATAGCCGCTCTCAACGCCAGTCATAGCCATGGGTATAACCCGTTTGTGCCCTTCCTCGATAAGCCCGATCCAGACAAAGCGGTACTCCCTGACCTTCTGCAGTATTCGGCAGGCATCCTGCAGTAGTTTAGTCTTATCCCGCTCCCGGACAATCAACTCATTGATATTCCGTATCGCCCCCAGCACCGAGCTCATGTAGCACAACTCCTCCTCCGACCTCTCCAGCTCGGCCACCTTCTCGTTCAGCTTGGCCACCAGAACTCGGCTACCCTCCCCCTCATCGGCCACCAGGAGCTTCTTAAACTTAGCCTCTTTTTCCATTCACACCACCTCCAGACCGCGTGATAAAGCCAAATAGCGCTGTTTAAGACCGTTTACAAGCAGGGAAAAGAGTATAGCCCGCCTTCTGAAGCTTTGTCAAGAAGTGCTATAGAGACACCGACTGGGCCGGCGCAGAAGATATGCCCCTTTAAGAGCGCGGCCAGCGGAGCTCACAGGAGCAGGCGGCGGCCAGTTTTTCACCGTCATAGCCGAGCAGTCTTAGCCTGGTAGCGCCCGGTGACGCCGGCTGTATCTTGAGTTGGCTGGTGCCGTCCTCGATATCGAGCGACTGCTGGGGCCGCCAGTTGGGGTCGGCGTCCATCCAGTCCTTAATCTTTTGCATAGCCTTTCTGAAATCCTCTTTAATGGCATCGAGGGCACCCCCCTTACCCGCCCCACCGGGGTGGACAACGCCTATTATCTTGGTGGAGGGGTCGAGGTTAGCGGCGGTGCACTGGCTTATGTCCTTGATGCCTTGAGGGCAGCTACCGCCCCACCACTCAACCCAGCTGACCACGCTCTCCTTGGCGGCATTGCCCACGGCGATAACCAGGTGCACATCGTTTCTCTCCAGCGCGTAGTTGAAAAGCTGGTGGCGGTGCTGCACAATCGGCGAATCGGGGTCTTGAGCCAGCCACTTGAGCGAAGAAACGTACTGGCCGTAAATCGGGTAGACAAAGGTGTTGAGAAACAGGTAGGACTCGGTTATGCCGATATAATTAAGAAAGTGCTGCATCCTGGCGCCGGTGCCGCCGGTGAAAGAACGATGAGAAAGCGACTCGTCCTGGGCGCCTTCCTGCCCAATGACCAGGACCTTAACCGAATTATCTTCAAGGCGGCCCCGATAGAACATCGGCCCGAAATGCCAGCGGAACCTCTCGCTGCCGGTGGCGGCAACGCCCAAACCCCGGTAGTTAGGCGTCCGGGCAAACAAGCGCGCCCAGCTTCGGTTCTTGGGCGGCCCCGGGTCATACTCCCAGGGATAACCCCTGCCCTGCCAGTATTGGCTCATTACCGCTTCCAACTAAAAAGGGCGCCCGCCACCGCCTTACTCTAAAGCGGTTCCGGTGCCCCTGTTTCATCTCTTTTCCCCTCCCCTAAGCCCCAGCCCGGGCTTGGCCGTCGTTCAAGCACCCTAGTGGGCACAAAATAACACCACTCTTGCCTTTTGTCAATACCCGGCGGCTGATTTTCTCCGGCGTATCAGCCATATACAGAGACCACCCGTCAACGAGGGAACGATTATAACCAGCAAACCGCAACTAAGAGGTGACCTTCTTTTCAAGGGGCGCGGGTCCACGGGGTCCATTGTCCCATCGCCATCAGTATCAGTCTCGTTGGGGTCTGTCCCGAAAATAGCTTCTTCTCTATCGCTCCAGCCGTCCCCGTCTGAGTCTAAATAGTCTTCCGCCTCATAGGGGATAAGCTGAATATCAACCATGCTATCAGCGTTAATTTCGCCCCTCATCTTGGTCAGATAGTATTGGTCACCGGCCAAAGAGCTGCTTAGCAACTCAGATAGATAATAATAGCCCAAGTCCTCAAGATATATCTGTTCGCCGTGTTCCAGGTAGAAAACATCTTCCTCGGGTTCTAAATAGTAGACCTGCTCCGGGGTGTTAAGGGAAAGGAACTGATACTCCAAGGGCACCACTTTTTGGTCGGCGAAGACATATAAAAGGACTTCGCATCTATCTGAACTCAAAGAGGTAATGCGGAGAGGATAGAAGATTTCATCCGAGTCAAAACTCAATCTTAGGGGCTGAATCGTCCCCTCAGCTAAACCGGTGGCTTCCGCCTCGGCATTAATCTTGGTAGCTACAAAGTACCACTCTCCGCTTTGAGCGACATAGCTATCGATAATCTCCTCCCCCTCTTCCGGGAAGAAGTAGCCGTTGGCATTCAGCCAGTTTATTAAAGCCGCTGAAGAGCTAGCCGACAGAATGGCCACATCGTAGGGCCCAACGACCATTTCTTCCCAAACCTCAACCCCTTCCCCGGGTCCGGCCATAGGGCCAAAGGCGCAGCCGCCGCCGGAGTAAACCTCCACCTCGGTGAGCTCGGCCAACTCCTGGAATAGCTCAGGTTCGGCAACGCCTACATCGGGATAATTGGGCACAGGTATAACCCAGGCGAATTCATCGGCATCGCCCTCATATTTGACCTGGAGAATCAAGGTTTCTCGGTTATTTTCGTAGAGTATAATTGCTTTCTGAGCCGGCTGAGAGATGTCCCTCGAGGGGTCCAGGACAAAAAATCCCCCATCAGCCAGGGCAGGAGTAGCTGGTATTAATAAGAAAGCAACGGCTAAGGCTACGGCCAGGCAAATTTTCATGGATTTCCCCCTTTGCCGTGTTATTTCTTTACCCCAGACCAAAAACTGGCCCTAGATAAACCTGCCCTTTTTAAGCGCCCCCTTGAGATAGCCGATAAACTCCTCCGCCCTATTCCGGGGCGGTTTGGTGGCCAGACTTATGCCGATAAAGAGCGGCACGCAGACGACGAAACCCCAGACCCCCGGCCACCAGCCCAGAGGCTTCCAGCCGGTTACCTGAAAGACCAGGACAATGATAGCGCCGACTACCATACTAATCATAGCACCGAAGGCAGTCCCCCGTTTCCAGAAGAAGGCGCCGAAGATGGTGGGCACCGCCATCAAGAGACCGGCTGAAGCGGCCGAGGCCAGGGGAGAAATCATGAGCTCCAAACTTCCCCCCGGTTGTTCAGCCACCCACCAGGCAAAAAGAAAGGCGATTACAGCCATAATGGGGATAACCCACTGCCCCACCCTGAGTTGCCCCTTCTCCGAGACCCTGGGGTTGATAAGACCTCTGTGGATATCGCGCGCCCAGACCGAAGATAGCGTCAGCAGGATGGAATCGATGGTGGAGATGGCGGCGGCGGTGATGCCAATCATGACCATTATAGCCAGACCGGTCGGTATTATGGGCAGGGTGAGCAGGGTGGGCGTGGCCAGGTCCGGGTTCTCCAGCCCCGGAACCAGCAGGGTGGCGCTGAAACCCCAAAGCACCGATATCAGGGTATAGATAAAGCCGAAGATGAGAAAACCGCCCAGCATCTGCTTCATGGCGGTCACCGATTTGGGGATAAAAAGCCGCTGGCTCACCTGAGGGTTGGATATCAAGAAGAAGAGCCAGGGGAGGGCCAGACCGATAAACATGTTGATGCTAAACGCCCCGCCCGCCGTGGGCACGGTCAGTAAGCCCGGGACAGCCGATTCCAGCCTATCGAAAAAGGAGCCGAAACCGCCCAGGGCGTGAATCACCACCCCCAGCACCGCCGCCGAGACGGTAATCATGATTATCGCCTGGAAGGCGTCCGTCCAGGCCACCGAGCGCAGACCGGCAATGCTCGACCAGGCGATAGCGCAGACCACGGCGATGATAATGCCGGCTATCACCGGGATTACCCCCTGGCTGATGCCGTTCATCAGGTAGCCAACGCCCATGAGCTGAATGGCGCCGTAGGGGACCAGAAAGACCAGGGCTAATATGGCGGCGGTAGCCCCCACCCCCCTGTTCTGGTAGCGGTCGCTCAAGAGCTCCATAGGGGAGACATAGCCATATTTTTTGCCCACCAGCCAGAAACGGGGCAGAAAGAAGACCATCATAAACATGCCGCAGAGGTAGGTCAGCTCAAAGCCTAAAGCGCCGACCCCGCTTCTGTAGGTCAGGCCGGCCAGCCCAATCATCATAAAGGCGCTGTAGGTGGTGGCGCTGTAGGTCAGCGCCGAAACAAAGCCGCCGACCTTACGACTGGCCAGGAAAAACTCGCTTACCCCCCCTCCCAACCGCCGCCTGGCCATCAGGGCGATGCCCAGCCCGGCAGCTATGTAGACGGCAATGCCAAACCACACCCAGAAGGCGGCGCTCACCTTTTCACCTCCCGCCATTTAAGGAAGATGAAAAAGGCGCTGATAATTGCCACCGCCACCCATACCGTCCAGAAGAGAAAGGCGCCGCTCATCTTTTCCACATTGGTGAGCACGTACCAGGGGATAGCGATATTCAGCGCCAGTAGCAAAGCAAACCAAGTCCAGGCCCAGGCCAGTTTACTCAATTTAGCCACCTCTCCGGCCGGTGTTTGAGGGCAATTTTACCACAAAGGGCTGACGGCGTCATCATTTTGGGGTGTCATGACAGAACCCGCAGTGAAACAGCGGCTCTAAAGCTTTATAAGTAAGGGCAGACCGCCCTGCGATTTAAGAATTTAGCGCCGACTGACTACTTACCTCTAAAGGCGACAATCAGCATCCCGGGACCCATATGCACCCCGAGCGCCGGCCCTACCCTGGCTATCCTTATCTTCTTTCTGTCAAATACAGAACCTATACGCTCGGCCAGAGCCTGCGCTTCGTCAGGGGTGGTGCTATAAACCACCGCCAAATCCTGAATTTTAGCCGCATCTTTGGCAAAGTCAAACAGCTTATCCATACCCTTAGCCCGGTTGCGAACCTGACCCGCCGGCACCACCTCACCATCCTTCAGCGATACCACGGGTTTCACATTTAATATTGAGCCGAGGAGTGCCTTGGCCTTGCCAATGCGCCCACCCAGCAGCAGGTACTTGAGAGTATCAAACATAGCCAGCAAGTGTATCTGGGTAATAGCCTGTTTTACCTCTTCGACAATCTTGTCCATACCTTCCCCAGCTTCAGCCATAGTGGCAGCAGCTATAACTATTAAGCCCAGACCCATGCTCACTGATTGGGTACCAATCACCTCAATAGGGCATTCCGTTTCCATCATATCCTTAGCCATCAATGCCGAATTACAGGTGCCGCTCAGCTTACTGGAGATGTGGATAGAAACGATACCATCGGCTTTCGGGGACAGTTTTCTGTAGACCTCAAGAAAATCTTGTGGCCCCGGCTGAACCGTAGAGGGGTGAGCAGGGTCATGCTCCAGCCTCTGGTAAAACTCATCCTCAGTGATGGTCACCCGGTCATGGTAGACCTCTTCGCCAAAACGTACATATATAGGCACAACGGTAATCCCCAGCTCTTTAGCCAGATCGGCGGGCAGGTCGGCGCTACTATCGGTAACTATTTTTACGGTCATAACTCCCCCTTTTAAATTAAGAGCCCCGGCGGGCTGATGCTGAATTATAACTGATTTTGAATTATAATAGAACCCCCTTTTACTCTGTCAATTCCTATTTAGTCTAGGTATATGCTAAAATGCCACCTAGAGGAATTTAAAAGCCATGACCGCCGTTCTGTCCCGGGGGGAAATCCAGCGCCTGCTAAAGAAAAAGCCACCCTTGATTGAGGGCGGCATCGATTTGGAGAAACAGCTCCAGCCCAACGGCATTGACCTCACCCTGCGCCAGATAGACTTAATGCAGTCATCGGGGCGGATAGCCGCCGAAGACAGCCAGAGGCTGGTCTCTGATTTATCGCCGCTGGTCTTCGACGGGCTGGGTTTCATTGACCTCGTCCCCGGCGCCTATATCATTACCTACAACGAGGTTGTCCACCTGCCCAAAGACATCATGGCCCTGGGCAGGCCCCGCGCCAGCCTGCTCCGCTGTGGGGTTACCGTGGGCACGGCGGTATGGGACGCCGGCTACGAGGGCCGTTCCCAGTCTTTGCTGGTGGTCTATAACCCCCAGGGCTTCCGCCTGCAGAAAAACGCCCGCGTCATGCAGCTTATTTTTATGCGCTTGAGTGGAAAGACGGAGGGCTATCATGGTTCTTATCAGGGGGAGAATATAGAGTAGCTTTTAATAACCTTTCCCCCCACCCCAATTTTATCTTTTCCCACCCACCGCCCTCAAAGGCTTTGCCTCTAATAATCTTCCCCCCTCACCGTTTTAGACCTGTGTATGTATTCCCATACCCACCCGCCCTTACAAGCTACGCTTCTAACACCTTCTTTTTCTTTACCATCCCCCTTTGAAAAAGGGGGATTAAGGGGGATTTACCTAGCACGGCAGGGCGGGACAGGGTGGGACAACAAACCATAGATTAAAAACGGGGGGGCGGAGGCACCCCAAATTAAAGAGTGGAACTCATTAGGGCGGGCTGGGTGGGAAGAAAAACCTATGAGGTGGACAATATAAAAGGGCAGGCGCCTTTTTTAAACGCCTACCCTTTTTATTACTGTAGCATTCGCCAGAAGCTTTGACTACGCCATGGCTTCTTTTTTGCGCAGGGCGTTCCTTCGGGCGGCCAGCTTAGCCAGCTTCCGCTGGAGGGCATCCTCCATGCTCTGCCCGAACTCGCAGGTGGCGCACTGGAAGAGGCGGGTGCAGAGGCGGTAAGCAATATCACCTTTCAGGGCGTAGCGGCAGACCCTCTGGTTGCCCGGTAGCTCCTTGAACCTCTCCAGAGCGGCATCAAATTCCGGGGTTTCCCCTCTGGCCATCTGCTCCTGCATCGTCTGGTCGAACTCGCAGGTCAGGCAGTCGTAGTTATTGGTGCAGATGCGGTGGGAGACCACGCCCAGCTTCATCCAGACGCACTCTTTGGGCTTAACCGCTTCGGTAACCGGAGCCTCTTCCCCCTCAGCTATCTCAACCTTGGGAGCGGCCAGCTCCTCCTTTACCTTGCGCATCCAGACCCTGGTCTCGATGCTTCCCGGAGCCGTCCTTAAGACGGTCTCAAACTCTTTCAGGGCCTCCTGGTAATGTCCGGCCTGGAAGAGAGCCTTGCCCCACTGGAGGCGGTTTTGGATTTGCTCCGGAGCTACGGCTATGACCTCTTCCCCGATGATTGGTTCGGCTACAACCTTCTTTTCCTTGTCAGTCCTCGTCTTCATTCTCTTGCCTCCTTTCTTGTTACCTCTTCATCCTCTTCAAGCATACTATAGTGCCCTAAGGTTGCCATCGGGTATAGGGCTTATTTGAGACTGCGGGAAAGGCTTAATTTACAGGCTTATCCACTAAGCATTTTCTACTATCGTTTCGCCTCTATTGAAGTGGAGGGTAAGGAGGTTTATAATTGCCGTGGAAGGCATTATTATAGTTTCATGGCTAAGATAAAGGTTTTGCTGGCCGAGGACCACGTCATGGTGCGGGAGGGCACCCGCGAGTTCGTCCAGCGCGAGCCAGACATGGAGGTCGTCGGGGAAGCCGGCGACGGGGAGGAAGCGGTCAGGCTGGCTAAAGAGCTGAAGCCGGACGTAGTGGTAATGGACATCGCTATGCCCAAACTCAACGGCGTGGAAGCGACCAAGCAGATAAAGGCGGCTGTCCCCTCCATAGCCGTGCTCATACTCACCGCCTATGACTACGACCAGTACATCTTTGCCCTGCTGGAGGCGGGCGCAGCCGGCTATCTGCTCAAAGGGGTGCGGGTGCACGAGCTGGTTGACGCCATCAGGGCGGTGTATGCCGGCGAGTCGGTGCTTCACCCCGTAGTCGCCCGCCGGGTGGTAGACCGCCTGGTAGCCCCCGGCCGCAGTGAGGTAGAGGCAATCGAACCTCTCAGCCAGCGCGAGATGGAGGTACTGAAGTTAGCCGCCACCGGCATAAGCAACAAGGATATCGCCCAGCAGCTCTTCCTCAGCCCCCGTACCGTCCAGGTACACCTGGGGAACATCTTCGGCAAGCTGGGGGTGGCTTCGCGCACCGAGGCGGTATTATACGCGTTAAGAAAGGGCTGGCTCACCCTGGAAGACCTGCCCTGACCCGGGGGTGTTTGAAGGTCGGATGTCAAAGGTTATATCTAATCGTCATTTCTGGCTGGTGCTGGTCATGTTCGCCCTGGGCGTGGTCCTGCACTACCCCCAGCAGATTCTGGGCACCGATTCAGCCTCCCTCCTTTCCTCCCTGGGCCTGACCCGGCATGCCGTGGAGCGGGTCTTCTTCCTGCTGCCGGTAAGCTACGTCGGCTATATCTTCGGGTTAAGAGCCGGGCTGGCCAGCCTGGCGGCGGCCCTGGCTATTATGCTACCCCGGGCTATTTCCGTCTCCACAAGCCCACCCGATGCCCTGTTTGAGACCGGGGGGGTTATCATTATCGGCGGCATCATCAATCTCTGGTTCCACTGGCACCGCCAAGATATCAGCCGGCGCAAGCGCGCCGAGGCAATGCTCACCAAGATTATCGACGGCTCTTCTATACCGGCATTCGTAATCAACAAGCAGCACACCGTCACTCACTGGAACACGGCCCTGGAATCTCTTTCGGCTATCAAAAAGAAGGATATAATCGGCACGGACGGGCAGTGGCGGGCTTTCTACCCGGAAAAGAGGCCGGTTATGGCCGATTTGATAGTGGATAAAGCCCCGGCCAGTAAGATAGCCGAGCACTATAAAGGCAAGTACCAGAAATCCAGGCTGATTGACGGCGCCTATGAAGCCGAAGACTGGTTCCCGGCCCTGGGTAAGGAGGGGCGCTGGCTCCACTTTACCGCCAGCCCTCTCAAAGACAGCCGCGGAGAGGTAATCGGGGCCATAGAGACCCTGGGGGACGTCACCGAAAGAAAGAACGCCGAGGAGAACCTGCGGCATTATCTGCGGGAGATTACCCGCGCCCAGGAAGACGAGCGCAAGCGCATCGCCCGGGAGCTCCACGACGACACCGCTCAGGACCTGGTAATTCTGCTGCGCCAGGTGGACAAGCTGGTCACTGCCGCCGATAAATTGTCGCCCCAGGATACCAGGCTCCTGGAGGAGCTAAGAAAACAGACCAACAAGATACTGGAGGGGGTTCACCGCTACAGCCAGGACTTAAGGCCGTCGGTGCTGGACGACCTGGGTCTGATGCCGGCGCTGGAGTGGCTGACCTCGGACCTGACCGCCCACTTCGGCATAGCCGTAAATATGAAGGTGCGGGGCTCGGTGCGCCGCTTTTCCCCCGAGGTAGAGCTGGTGCTCTTCCGCATCGCCCAGGAGGCGTTGCGGAACGTGGGCAAGCACTCCGGGGCGTCTAAGGCCGGGCTCACCCTGGAATTCGGCGACGGCAAGACCGTCCTGACGGTCAAAGACGAGGGCAAGGGCTTTGAGCTGCCGGAAAGGGTGGACGACCTGACCGTTGCCGGCAAGCTGGGCTTAGCCGGAATGCAGGAGCGGGCCCAGCTCATCGGGGGCAGTTTAAGATTAGATTCAGTGCCGGGCAAGGGAACGACAGTGACCCTGGAGGTCCCGGTTTAGCTTCAACCTCTAGCCAGCCGGCTAAAAAGCTGGTATATTAGTGTTTGCAAATGCGTTACGCCATCGTTGCCGATATTCATGCCAATCTAACCGCTTTCATGGCGGTGCTGGAAGATATTGAGCGCCGGGGAGAGGTGGAGGAGATGTGGTGCCTGGGCGATATCGTCGGCTACGGCCCGGACCCGCACCAGTGCATCGAGCTCCTGCGCCAGGCCAACCATGTCTGCGTGGCCGGCAACCACGACCTGGCGGCGGTGGGCCGGATAGAGACCACCGAGTTCAACCCCGATGCCGTCGCCGCCGCCGAGTGGACGGCCGGGAAGCTGACGGCGCGGGATAAAGACTATATCAAGAGCCTGCCGCTGGTTATAAATAAGGACGATTTTACCCTGGTGCACGGCAGTCCCCGGGAGCCTATCTGGGAATACGTCCTCTCCATCAGCGGCGCCCGGGAAAACTTCGCCTACTTCAAGTCAAAGTTCTGCCTGGTGGCCCACACCCATGTGCCCGCCGTGTTTGACTACGGCGAGGACGGCTCCTGCTCCTTCCACCCCTTCTCCCCCAACGAGGAGCTCGTCCTGGGCGGAAAGCGCTTGATTATCAACCCCGGTGCCGTGGGCCAGCCCCGCGACGGCGACCCCCGCGCCAGCTATGCCATCTACGACAGTAAAAGCAGAAGGCTCCGCCTCTACCGCGTCCCCTATGATATCGCCGCCACTCAAGCCAGAATGGTGGAGCAGAAGCTGCCTATGCGCCTGGTGGCTCGTCTGAGTCACGGCGTATAAAGATTTATGCCATGCCCTTTATTATTGACAGGGGGCGTGCTCAGCCGATAAACTTACTAGTTGGATTCCCCCAAAAT
>DAOUMQ010000103.1:0-5376 GCA_034410425.1 Dehalococcoidales bacterium
GCCGCCGAGAAGCTGGCCGAAAACGCGCAGGCCTTGATTGCCAGTGTCCTGAAGGCAAAGCCCGCCTCAGCCAAGGGCCGTTACGTGCGCAGCATCGTGGTCTCCTCCACCATGGGGCCAGGGGTCGCCATCGACCTCGCCTCCGTAGAGGCGGCGTAGTCTGGACAAGGGAGAAGGCATGAAACGGGAAGACAAGCAGAAGCAGGCCGAAGCCCTGCGGGAGGAACTGCGGAAGGCGCGGACGGTGATCCTCACAAGTTTTGAGAAGCTGTCCGTCGCCCAGGACACCGAACTGCGCCGCAAGGTGGCAGAGACCGGGGCCCTAGGCGGGCGTTTAGCTCCGTGGCCAGCTCGATGAGAGCTATCAACAGCGCTTCGCCTATGCCCCGGCGGCGATGCTTCTCCCAAACGGCGATGTTGGTTATGTGGGCTTCATCGGCCATAAACCACATGCCAGCGAAGCCGAAGATATACTCACCCGCCGCTGGAGATGTCCCCCGGCCTAAGAACTGCTTTAACCTGGATACCAGGCCGGAGAAGCCCTTTTGGGGGGCGGCTTTTACCGGCTCTTTAGGTTTGTCATCGCAGGCGACAATATAGTGGGCCAGGCGGTTTTCCAGCTCGCGCTGGTAGTTGGCCGGCGGCCAAAGGGTGGGGAAGGCTTCGCGGTCAATGGCGTCAATCTGGGGGATGTCTTCTTTACGTATCGGGCGCAGATACATGCTCATATTCTCGTCTTTTGAATGTCGGGGTTATTGTAACAGAATCTAGCGGGGTAGATAAAGCATTAGGTTTTGCGTCCTCCCACCCCTCTAGGTTTTTCTTCCCACCCAAACCCGCCCTGCCGAGCTGGGCTGTGCCCTATTACTGCACCCCCAAAAGCTAGAAGATTGGGTTACCACCTCCGAGGGTGGGTCAGGGTGGGACACAAAACATCCTCTAAAACACTTTTCCCCACCCCGTTTTATATCTTTTCCCGCCCACCGCCCTTTTTAAGGAAACCCCTCCCCCTTTGGAAAAGGGGGATAAAGGGGGATTTACCCCAGCACGGCAGGGTGGGTAGAAGAAGCTCGGAGGCGCTGAATAAAGCGCCCCAAACTATCTTTTTAATACCTGCTTCGTTATACTATATGCACAGGATAACGCCGTAACTGCCTTTGATAAGCGGCCGGGAGTTGTCAGGTGCAAAATGAAGAGAGCCTGGTTCGGCGGGCGCAGAAGCAAGACCAGGAGGCTTTTGCCCAGCTATACGAGGAGCATTTTGATAAGATTTACCGCTATCTAGCCCTCAGGATAGGCAATGAGATGGAGGCGGAGGATATGACTCAGCAGGTCTTTCTAAAGGCGCTCCGGTCAATCTCCTCCTTCCGCTGGAAGGGAGTACCCTTCTCCGCCTGGCTGTTCCGCATCGCCCACAATCAGGCGGTTGACTACCTGAGGAAGAAGACAAAGCGTGCCGCGGTACCCCTGGACGAGTCGCTGGCCGATAGCGGTGATACCCCCCAGTCGGCGGCCGAACGCAAGCTGGATGCCGAGCGCCTGCTGGCCGCGACCAGCCAGCTGACCGAGGCACAGCGCGAGGTAATCTCCCTGCGTTTTACCAGCGAGCTATCAATCGCTGAAGTTTCCAGGGTTATGGGCAAGAGCCAGGGGGCGGTGAAGGCGTTACAGCACAGCGCTATCGTCGCCCTGCGGCGGAGGCTATTGGTGACGGGAAATGAAGGCTAAAGAATTCAATAATATCTTGGATGAATGTCTGGAGCGGCTGCTGGTCGGCGGTGAGACCCTGGAGCAGTGCCTCCAGCGCTATCCGGAGCAGGCCGCCGAGCTCAAGCCGTTGCTGGAGACGGCTCTGGCGGTCAAGGAGGCGTCCGCCATCCAGCCCCGGGCCGAGTTCAAAGCCAGGGCCAGGTACCAGTTGGGCTCGGCGCTCCGGGAATCCCCCAGAGTTCGCCGCTTATTGGGCTGGATGCCGCAGTGGGCGACGGTGGTGGTTTTGGCTCTGGTACTGGTGCTGGCCGGAGGAGGCTTGGTGACCGCCGCCGCGGGCAGTATGCCCGATAGCTTTCTCTACCCGGTGAAGCTGGCCACCGAGGAGGTCCAGTTAGTGCTGGCCCCCTCCCAGATGGACAGGGCGAGGCTGTACGCCGATTTTGCCGATAGAAGGGTGGCTGAGATAGTCTATATGGCCGAGCAGGGCGACGCCGAGCAGGTGGAATTGCTCACCCAGCGCCTGGCTGGGAGTCTGGATATGCTGACCGTTCTCGCCTCGGACCTGGAAGGGGATGAGCCGCAGGTCTTGTTGGCTCCGGCGCCTGGTTGGCAGGTTGAGGAGGGCCGGAATGCTTATGAGGGGGCTGACGACCAGGATCAATTCTGGGCGACGGTGGTCGATGCGGCGGCGGCTCACCCCGACGAGCTGCGGGCGGCGCTGGCAGGTGCCCCGGAAGAGGTGAGGCCCGCCCTGCTTGAGGCGATTGCGGTCTCGGAAGCCGGCTATCAGAACATCCTTCATGCCCTGGATTAGCTTTAAGAAACTCCCTCTTTAAAATAGAGCCGCTAACCAATCGGCGACTTTTGCGTTATATATGTTAGTTGAAGCAATTTTGGAAAGGAGGTGAACAGATGAGACGGAAATTGCTAGTGGCTACAGGGCTGGTGGCTATATCCCTGGCCCTGGTCTTGTCCCTGCTGGGCTTTGGCGGCTGCACCGGCACTACCACCATAGGCGCGGTAGACCTGATTAACCAGCAGTATGGTATCTGGGTCAACGGTGAGGGCGAGGTCAGTGTTACCCCCGATATCGCCATACTGTACTTAGGCATCGAGGCCCAGGCGGAAACGGTGGCTGAGGCTCAAACTCAGGCGGCTGAGGCCATGAACGACGTGCTGGCGGCGCTGGATGATAGCGGCGTGGCCGAGGAGGATATCCAGACCCAGTATTTCAGCATTGACCAGATAACCCGCTGGGACAGTGACAGCGATGAACCGGTTGTGATTGGCTATCGGGTGGTCAATATGGTGACGGTTACGATAAGGGAGGTAGAGCAGGTCGGCCCTATTATTGATGCCGTCGCCGCTGCTGGCGGCGACCTCACCCGCATCAATGGGGTAAGCTTCTCTGTGGACGACCCCACCCCTTATTACCAGGAGGCAAGGGAGGCGGCCATGGCTGATGCCTTGGCCAAAGCCGAGCAGCTGGCCGAACTGGCCGGGGTTGAACTGGGTGAACCCTTCTATATCTCGGAGTGGAGCGTATCCCCTCCCGTGGTCTCTAGAGACTTCGTGGAGGCTGCTGGAATGCCCTCAACGCCAATCAGCGCTGGCGAGATAGAGCTCACCCTTACCGTTCAGGTGGCTTATAACATTATTGAGGACTGAAGATTCAAGCCATTGATACTAATAGAGAGCCTCTTTTAAGAGGCTCTCTTATTTTATGGTTATATTAGCGTAGCGTTCCCACTCGCTATAGACACAGCCGCAGTACTGCTGGCGGTGGAGCTCCAGCGGCTTGGTCAGGCGGCGGCTGTCCGAGTAGCGCTTCCTCAAGTCGGCGTAGAGAAATTCTACACCCCCGCCTACCTCAGCCCCTATTCCTTTAAGCAAGTCGTGCTTCTGGTGGGGGCTGATGAGCAGGGTGGTGGTGAAGGCGTCAAAGCCCATATCTTTGGCCGTCTCCGCCGTCTTCGATAGCCTTAACCTGAAGCAATACCGGCAGCGCTCTGGCTCATGCCCCACCACCTGGCGGAAGTAGTCGATGATGTCGTAGCCTTCGGCGGTTATCAGGGGCAGCCCCATTTCCATAGCCAGAGTCTGCATCGCCTCCAGGCGCTTTTGGTGCTCGGTGTAGGGGTGGATATTAGGGTTATACCAGAAGGCGCTTACCTCATAGCCCTGCTCCCGCCAGTGTTCTACGGTGTAGGCGGCGCAGTGGGCGCAACAGCTATGGACTAGAAGTCTTTTCATGTTTGTATCTTAGCTTGAGCTGGGGTTATTTATCAAGAGGGGATTTTGCCAACGCCTTTTCCCGCCCTCATAAGCTTAAGCTTCTAAGACTTTCTTTTCCCGCCCCTCTCTTAGGTTTTTCTTCCCACCCAGCCCGCCCTACAGGGCTGTGCCCTATTACCGCACCCCCAAAAGCTAGAAGATTGGGGGCGCCACCTCCGAGGGTGGGTTGGGGTGGGAAATAATAAAATCGCTAAAAATGGGAGAGGGGTTAAAAAGAATTGAAAAGAGGTTTAACCTCTTTTGGGTGGGTGGGTGGGAAGAAAAACGACTTTAGAGCAGTGTGCCCTGAGGCGGCTTTTTGTTATAGGGCAGACCGAGGTGCTCATAAGCGAGCTGGGTAGCTAATCGTCCGCGTGGCGTTCGCTCCAGGAAGCCCAGCTGCAGCAGGTAAGGCTCGTAGACATCCATGATGGTATCCGCCTCCTCGCTGATAGCGGCGGCGATGGTATCCAGCCCCACCGGCCCCCCGTTGAACTTTTCGACGATGGTGCGGAGCACCTTGTGGTCTATCTCGTCCAGGCCGATGGGGTCTACCTCCAGCTTGGAAAGCGCCTCGACGGCTACCGGCTGGGTGGCTACGCCCTCTGCTTTTACCTGGGCGTAGTCTCTGACCCGCTTGAGCAGGCGGTTAGCCACCCTGGGCGTGCCCCTGGCCCGGCGGGCTATTTCCTTAAGCCCCTCTTTTTCCGCCTTTACCTGGAGAATGCCGGCAGAGCGGTTGAGGATTTTCTCTATGGCTTCCTGCTCGTAGAAATCAAGGCGGTAAACGGCGCCGAAGCGGTCTCTCAATGGCGGGCTGAGCAGGGCAAAGCGGGTGGTGGCGCCGATGAGGGTAAAGGCGGGCAGGTTTAGCCTGAGGCTACGGGCGCCGGGACCCTTGCCGATGATTATATCCAGGGCGAAGTCCTCCATGGCCGGGTAGAGCACCTCTTCCACGGCCCGGCTCAAGCGGTGGATTTCATCGATGAAGAGTATATCCTGGTTGCGCAGGTTGGTCAGGATAGCCGCCAGGTCTCCGGTGCGCTCCACCGCTGGACCTGAGGTAATCCTGATGTTGACCCCCATCTCGGCGGCGATGATATAAGCCAGGGTGGTCTTGCCCAGGCCGGGGGGGCCGTAGAGCAGGACGTGGTCCAGTGCCTCCCCCCGCCCCCTGGCGGCGGCGATGGCAATATTTATGTTGGCCTTAATCTTGTCCTGCCCGATGAAATCGTCAAAGCGCCGGGGCCGGAGGCTGCTGTCCAGGGTGGCATCCTCGCTGCCGGGTTTGCCTGAAATGATGCGGTCTGTTTTACTATCCCCCATAGTTCAGCCTATTATAGCACATCACCGCCGGATAAAAGGGAAAGTCGCCCGCTTTTTAGGGGG
>DAOUMQ010000104.1:0-3804 GCA_034410425.1 Dehalococcoidales bacterium
GTTAAATTTAAAACGGGGAGGGGTGGGACAAAAAGTTTTAGAAGCGGTGCTTATGAGGGCGGGCTGGGTATGGGAAGAAAAGTTAGGCTAAAAAGGGGAGGGGTGGGAAAGAGAGTTCAAGAGGGTAAATACGGGGCCCCCGCGAAAACAAGGTTTTCGTGGGGTAAAAAACCCTCTTGGGCGGGTGGGTATGGGAGATAAAACCTTTAGAGCGCCGACTTCAGCACCATGATTTCAGTGCTGGCGGGAAGCCCGCCCGCCTTGAACTCAAGCTCGCTTGAATCCGGCCGGCTGACATTACTCTTCCCCTTCAAAAACTCATCCACCCCGGCGATATTGGGGAAGCTCTTCTCCGTCCGGTAGTGCATGGGGATGATTACCCTGGGCTTCAGCTGATTGCAGACCTCGCTGGCAACCCTGGCATCGATGGTAAAAAGACCGCCCACCGGTACCAGCAATACATCAACGCGGCCTATCTCCTTTAACTGCTTGTCATCAAGCAAGTGTCCCAGGTCGCCGAGGTGACAGACCTTCACGCCGTCAACATCAAAGCAGAATATGGTGTTATCGCCCCGCAACCTCCCCTCAGCCTCATCATGGTAGCTGGCAACGCTGTGAATCTCAATCCCCTTAGCCGCTGTCCTGCCCGTCCGGCTGATCACCTGCGGGTTGCCCTTGACCGCCGAGATATTGCAGTGGTCGAGGTGCTCGTGGCTCACGGTAACAAAATCAGCCGACTCCGTTATCTCGCCGTAGTTAAAACCAGAGCCAGTATGGTAAGGGTCGGCTATTATCTTGACCCCGGCGTCCGAGGTAATCAAAAAGGCGGAATGCCCCAGGTACTTAATCTTCATAACCAGTCTCCTTTAAAACGCCTAGAAGTAACCGCCCACCGATTTCACCGCCTCCACGACCAGCTCAACGGATTTTTCCAGGTCCTGCAGGCTCAACAGCTCCACCGGTGTGTGGATATACCTGGTGGCGACGCTAATCACCCCTGAGGGAATGCCTTCACGCGTCAGGCTGATGGCCGAGGCATCGGTGGTGCCCCTCTCGGTGACATCCATCTGATAGGGAATGCCATTGGCCTTAGCCGTTTCACAGAGCCATTCCAGCACCCTGGGGTGGGTAATCACACCCCTGCCGCCGGCATCCATCACCGTAATCACCGGCCCCTTGCCCACCTGAATGGCCGAATCGGTCTTCTTTATGCCCGGGTGGTCGCCGGGTATGCAGGCATCGATGGCAAGGGCAACATCGGGATTCAAGCCGAAGGCCGATGTCCTGGCCCCCTTCAGGCCCACCTCCTCCTGGACGGTGAAGACGGCTATTACCGAGGGCTTAAGACTTATACTGGCGATTCTCTGCATGGCCGTAATCAGCACGGCGCCGCCGGCACGGTCGTCAAAGGCCTTACCGGTGACGGTATCGTTGGCCAGCCCTACCAGCTTCTGGTCGATGGAAGCGGTCACCCCGGGCTCGATGCCCATGGCTATGGCCTCGTCCCTTGACGAGGCGCCGACATCAATGAACATGTCCTTGGCCTCTATCGCCTTCTTCTTTTCTTCGCTCTCCATCACGTGCACCGGCTTGGAGCCGATTACCCCGGCAATGTCTCCCTTTTTGGTGTGTAACAACACCCGCTGGTTGACCAGCGTCTGGTCGAACCAGCCGCCTACCTTGGCAAAGCGAACGAAGCCTTCATCATCAACGTACTTTACCATCAGGCCTATCTCATCCATGTGGGCGGCTATCATCACCGAGGGCGACTTCCCCTTTTTGACGGCAATTAGATTGCCGAAGGTGTCGGTTTTAACCTCGTCAACACATGATTCTATCTCTTTCTGGATAATCGCCCTGATATTTCCCTCGTATCCGGAAATGCCATGAGCATTGGACAATTTCTCCAGGAGAGCTTTTATTTTTTTAGTTTCTTCTTTCATGCCTACAAAACCTCCTGTCTTTCTAAAGATTAAAAGCCTAGCGCTTAACCTCGCGGACAATCTTGTCCAGTACCGGGCTGATATCCCGGGAGGTGTCCACGGCGTAGTGGTTGCGGCCGATTTTTTGCACCGAGGACCTCATTCTCTGGTATACCGCCCAGTCGGCGTCCGAGCTGCTTCCATTATTACCTCCGGCCGCCCTGGCCTGGAGCCGCTGGTAGACCACCTCCGGCGGGGCTTCAACCCGCACCAGAATCAGGCGGGCGCCCAGGCGGTCGGCGATATTATAGAGGCGTTCGCGGTTGCGCTCGGAAAGATTGGTGGCGTCCAGGACGAGGGAAATCCCCTGCTTTAACAGCCTTTCAATGAGGAGGTGCAATGCCCGGAAGAGGCGGGCGCTCTCCGGCGAGCTATGGCTGGGCGCTGAGAAGAGCTCCCGGCGCAGGGCATCGCTTTCCAGGACAACCAGGGGCAGTCTCTCCACCAGTTTGGAGCAGAAGTAGGACTTTCCCGTTCCCGGCAGGCCGCTGACGGCAACAAAAGCGGGCTTGACCACCGGCTCGGGGAGGCCCCCCAAGCCATCGGTCAGCAGCTGCACATCGGAAATAAGCTGGCTTTCCCCCACGCCACCATTATAGAGCCTTTACCCTGTTTTGGCTAGGGTACGGCTATCTTTTCTCTCCCTTGCCACGGTCAAAGATAAAAGCCTTGAGGTTCCTAGCCCTGGCTATGGCCGGCTTGGCCGTGGGGAAAAACTTCACCGCTACCACCACCAGCAGGACAACGGCATAGATGACAAACTCGGCGGACTGCACCCCCAGCCAGGCAATGAAGGGCATGGCCAGAATCCCCGCCCCCATAGAAAGGGCAACATTGCGGGTGATTATAAAGAGCACCAGGGCGATGGCGAAGAAGAAGGCTAAGCCCAGTGGATAGTCATAGAAAGGCAGTAAGACCAAAAGGCTGCCTATGGTCGGGCCCATCCCCTTGCCCCCGCTGAACTTAAGGAAGAGCATCCAGTTGTGCCCCACCACCACCGCCACGGCCGTGGCCAGGATGTAGGGCTCATCTACCTTTAATAACCAGATGGCAATAGCTACTGCGCCTGCCCCCTTGCCCAGGTCGATAATGGCGGAGAACATCGCCGGCAGGAAGCCCACCTCCCGTAAGACGTTCAAGCCGCCGACATTGCCCCCACCCAGGCGGCGGATGTCCTTGCCCACCGCCAAGCGGGTAGCCAGATAGGCCGAGGGAATAGAACCGAGCAGGTAGCCCAGGATCACAGCTAAAATGCCAAAAGCCATTACTCCTCCTTATAGAAAGCGACGCCCAGCGTTCCAGTGCCGGTGGCATAGCCCATCACCGGGCTGAAGCCGGTAATCCAAAGTTCAGCGCAGTTAAAGCCGGCGGCGACCCGCTCCTTCAGCTTGCGGGCTTCCTCCAGGGCATAGGCATGCATCACCGCCACATGCACCGGATTTTGCCCCACCCTGTCTTTCATTATCTTGAGCATCCGCTTTATCCCGCTCTCCCGGCTTCTCACCGCGCCGATAAAGCGGACCATCCCCGAAGAAACGGTAAGCATCGGCCTGATATTAAGCACCGACCCGGCTATAGCGGCTATCTTGGGTATGCGCCCGGTGCGGTAAAGATGGCGGATGGTATCCAGGAAGGCGAGGAAGGTAACCTTACCCATCATCTCCCTGGCGGCTTCAACAACCTCGGCCAGGCCCTTGCCCTCCTCGGCGGCCCGCGCCGCCGCCAGGGCGACAAAGCCCTCAGCCGCGGTAACCGTCTCCGAGTCCAGAACCTCTATGGAGAGCTGGGGAAGCTCTCCTTTAATCTCTTCTCTTGCCTGCAG
>DAOUMQ010000105.1:0-2669 GCA_034410425.1 Dehalococcoidales bacterium
TTCTGTTGCACCGCAAGCAGATTGACAGCCTTACCAGCCAGGTAGTGGAGAGGGGCTTTACCCTGGTGCCACTTAAGCTGTATATTAAGGATAGCCTGGCTAAGGTTGAGGTGGCCTTAGGTAAGGGCAAGAAGCTCGATGATAAGCGGGAAGCCATAGCCCGCCACGAGATAGATAGAGAGATGGAGCGGGCTATAAAAAGGAAAGGGCAGAGAAGGAGGTAGCTTATCTTTACAGGGTAATTGGGGACGCGTGGGTTCGACAGGGGAGGTAGGTTACAGGATCGCAGGCTGAGGTGCCGCTAACCTCATAAAACCGGCGGCAAAAATAACTGGCGAACCTGAATTCGCTTACGCAGCCTAATTAAATAGGTTGCGCGCTCGCCCAACTTTTCCTCAATGGGTTGGGGTCGGGTGCCGAAAATTGAGGTGCCGTCACCCGGACGCCGATAAGGGTGGTGAAAGATTCATCGGCTGGCCTGGCTTTAACTCGGTCAGCAGAGGTTAGCCGGGCGAGATTAAAGAGCTGACTAAGCCTGTAGCATATTCTGGGCAGCTTCTCTTGGACGGGGAGTTCGACTCTCCCCCGTCTCCACCAGAAATTTTAAGCGCCAGCTCTACCGCTGGCGCTTTTTTATGCGATAACCTTGAGGTAAGTCAGACGCGCTTGAATTCCAGCTTTTCGAAGGTGTCGGGCTTGACCGCGTCCCAGCAGATGACCCTGTCGGCGCGCTGGGTGAACTCGGCCACGATATCACCGTAGCTCTTGTAGTTCCCTTTGCGCAGCCTGGCGTTGTCGAAGAAGGCTAGCCCCTGGCCATCCTTGAAGGCGCAGACGGTGTGGCTTTTGCGCAGGGGCGTCACTGCGGCGGTGACCAGTACCGGATTGAGAGTCGGGGACAGGCGCTTAAGCAACTCGGCGGCCAGTACGGAGAAGCCGTCGCAGTCATCCTTTTTCTTGGCCCAGACCGTCTGCGGGTAGCTGATGGCATCGTAGAGGTGAAAGAGGCCGTCTTTAGTCCAGGTTATCTTTTTGAGGATTTCCTGGACTTCTTGGAGGGATTTTGCCGGGGGCAGTTCCGTTTTGAGATAGCGCCTCTCGCATAGCCAGCGCCGCAGGCGGGACCAGGGGTAACGCAGCTTTTTAAGCCAACAGGCGGCAAAAAAGTCCACCAGACACATCGTTGGTCTCCAGCAAGGCGCTCTTTCCTTTAATCTATAGGCATTTGAGCCAAAAGTCAATAGGCTTGCTCTGGCTAGGGTATTGACAGATGTCCCCCAAAGTGCTATTAGATTGGACAGTTTACAAAATAAGGAGGGCATCAAATGGGATGGCTGAATGCGTTCGTCGGTTGGATTAGGAGGACTTTATTTAAATCTTGTTTCGCCAAGAAGACATTTGCAGAGATAGCAAAAATGGCGGTGGAGATTTATGGAATCGAGATTAATGTAGAAAAAGCAATTCGCCTGGATACCAAAGATTTAGGCACAATTATGTTCGCCCCACCTAAAAGTCCTCTTTTTAGAGATTACAGTGAAGTGGAACAGGGCGTCATAATCGGGGCAGTATATGCAGATTTAACCAAAAAGGTATACACCTATGCAGATGAGAAGAGCAGGATAAAGATACCGAAAGGTGCATATCTGCTGAAAGCCACAGGAAAATTGGGGGAGTGGATACCCACTGAATATGTCGACAAAGAGGGGAAAGTTGTGGCTGAAACTAACCAAATTTATATTAGGAAGCTACCAAGCCTCAATCTGTTTAAGCATGTCAAGGAGCCGATAGCTGCTTCTATGGAATTTCCAGGAAGCGTAGTATTTTCAGTTTATTGTGCAAACGAATTCATTCCAGAATTCGTACCTGCTGACGCTGACGCGACTTACGTTAATACCAGTGAACCTGCCGCCAAGTAGTAAACCTGCATCTAACAGGAAATAGGGTTTACAAGAGCATGCTTGCCTACGATTCTTCGTAATCCTTCGGCTTGCTTGGTGCTCGTGTGCTTACTCAACACGCTGTTAGCAGCTTACCTCTCGGCGCTCTTCTATTCCTGGCTACTGAATGACCACATGGCTAGGATAATCATGACAATCCCAAAGCTTTGCCGCACCTGGCTACGTTGATGGACGATATCAAAGCCATTGATTGATGCCCCGCCCCTTGGGTCTTTCTTCCCACCCGAACCCTCCCAAAAGGGTTTTACCCTCTTAGACTCTAGAATACCGCTCCACCTCCCCACGGCTGATTTGGGTCTTTCTTCCCACCCGAACCCTCCCTATGAGGGTGGTACCCCTTATATATCATCCTTTAGGGGTTGTGCTCCACCCCACATCATTGGGGGTGTTTAAGAGGGGGCAAAGCCCCCTCTTTACCTTAAAAGGGCAGCGGGCGGGAAAAGATATAAAAAGGTGGGGTGGGACGTAGAACTAACGTTAAAAACCGAGCACCCCTCCCCCCTTGTTTTCAATAGTCTTTCTTCCCACCCAGCCCGCCCTATAGGGGCAGCAACCCCTATTAAAATCCCTTTTAATATCTTCACCCCTTCTGCTCGCCCTTCGAAAAGACTTGTGATTATTCGGCTGCGATAGTAGAATATATTATAGAGTAGTCAGCAGAGGAGGCTCTTGTTCCGGGTTGAGGTCTCAGTAAAGTCCGGCCTTCCCGAC
>DAOUMQ010000106.1:0-4304 GCA_034410425.1 Dehalococcoidales bacterium
ATCAATAATTATACGAGATATAGGCAGCGTGTCCAGCAGGCTGGGGCGGTCGCCGAGGCGGCTGAACTCGGCGCGAACGTCTCGCCCGTACCGCCTCATAAACTCCAGCCCCTTGCGACCAACATTGATAAGGGTAACCGGCACACTCTGCTCCAGAATAAGGCTCGCCGTCTTGCGGTTTATACCAGCATTAAGCCCGCCGCACAGACCGCGGTCAGGGGTGATATGCACTACGGCGATTTTAGCCACCGGGCGGCTCTGTAACACGGGATGCAACACTTTAGCTTCTCCGGGCAAAGCCGCCAGGTCGGCTAGCACCTGAGTAATTTTATCAGAATAGGGGCGTCCTGCCAAGCCGCGCTCCTGCGCCCGCCTCATCTTCAAGGTGGCAATCATCTCCATGGCGCGGGTAATCTTGGCCGTAGCCTGGACGCCACGTATCCGGCGCCTAATTAAGCGAGTGTTAGCCATGTTTTAATGTATTCCTTTTTTAATGGCATCAAGTGTCTTTTTAGCTTCAGGTACAAACTTCAAAAACTCCTCCAGCTGCTCACAGGAATAATAGCTGCAATAAGCGCAGTTGATAACGCCCTTTCCCTGGGCGCATTTCCTGATAGAGCATGACTGGCAGTAAACCGTGACTTTACCGTTGGGATTACAGCAGCCACCGTCACAATTGAGGTTCTCCCACTTAAATTCAAAATCAAGTTTTTGAGACCATTGTTCGGCGGTTTCTTTACGCAGTTTATCATCGTTGTTTTTGGTGGCGATATACGCCCCGCATTCCAAACAGTCAATTCCGCAATAGGCTATCTGTTCCATCTCACACTCCCCTTATTTACCCAGTCCCTTCCTGATTTCTTCCAGATTAGCTTTAGCTTCCGGCACCATACCGAAAAAATCGGTCAGCTTCTTGCAGCCGTAGTCATTGCAGTAGGCGCAGTTGACCACGCCTCTTTCCTGCCCGCACTTTCTAATTTCACAAACATTACAATAGCCGACCACCCTGCCGGTCTCGGCAAGACAGCCGTCGCAGTTTATGTCCTCGGGCTTGAAGTCGTGGTTGTACTTTTTAGTCCAAAGCTCAGCGATTTCTTTCCTCTTGGCATCGTCGTCATTCTTGGTGGCGATAAGCGCCCCGCAATCGTCACAAAACAGCCCGCAATAGGCAATCATCTTTTCCATTTATAAGCTCATCCCCTTCTTGAACTCCAGGATAGCCGCCTTTAGCTTCTCCTCAATCTCGGCGGTAAGCTCCTTATCTTTAGCAATCTTTTTGACTATCTCGGGGTGATTCGCCTCCATAGAGCGGTGGAAGCTGGTCTCAAAGGCGGTGATTTTAGCCACCGGCACATCGTCCAGGTAACCGTTGATGGCGGCATAGAGAACCATGACCTGCTTCTCCAGCGACATGGGGACATACTGGGCCTGCTTTAAGACTTCGGTGATGCGCTGACCGCGCTCGAGCTGGGCCCGGGTCGCCTTGTCCAGCTCGGTGGTGCCGAATTGGGCAAAAGCAGCCAGCTCCCGGTACTGGGCCAGCTCCAGCCTGAGCCTGCCCGCCACCTGCTTCATCGCCTGGGTCTGGGCGGCACTGCCCACGCGGGATACCGATAGCCCCACGTTCAGCGCCGGCCTGATACCGGCATTGAAGAGGTCCGATTCCAGGTACATCTGGCCATCGGTAATAGAGATAACGTTGGTCGGAATATAGGCGGACATGTCACCGGCCTGCGTCTCGATGATAGGCAGAGCTGTGAGGGAGCCGCCGCCGTGTTCTTTATTGTATTTTGCCGCCCTCTCCAGCAAACGGCTGTGCAGATAGAAAACATCGCCGGGGTAGGCCTCCCGCCCCGGAGGACGGCGCAGCAGCAGGGAAAGCTGCCGATAAGCCCAGCCGTGCTTGGAAAGGTCGTCATAGATAACCAAGGCGTCCTTGCCCTGCTCCATGAACTCCTCGCCTATAGCGCAGCCGGCGTAAGGAGCAAGGTACTGCATCGCCACCGAATCGGAGGCGTTAGCCGCCACCACAATGGTATGCTCCATAGCACCGTGGGCCTCCAGGGTGGCTACTACCCGCGCCACCTTGGATGTCTTCTGGCCGATGGCGACATAGATGCAGCGCAGGTCGCCGCCCTTTTGGTTGATAATGGTATCCAGGGTAATAGCCGTCTTGCCGGTAGAGCGGTCGCCGATGATAAGCTCTCTCTGCCCCCGCCCCAGAGGAATCATGCTATCTATAGCCTTGATGCCGGTCTGCACTGGGGTGTTCACCGGCTGGCGCTGGGTAACGTTGGGCGCCACCCTCTCTATAGGGCGCGTCTTCTTGGTCTTTACCGCCCCCTTGCCGTCCAGGGGATGGCCCAGGGAATCGACCACCCGCCCGATAAGGGCCTCGCCCACCGGCACCTCGGCAATGCGGCCGGTGCAACGCACCTCGTCACCCTCTTTAATCACGGTATAATCGCCCAGGATGATAGCGGCCACGCTATCCTCTTCCAGGTTCAGGGCGATGCCCATTACATCATTGGGAAACTGCAGAAGCTCGTTATACCTGGCCGCCGCCAGGCCGTGAATACGGGCGATGCCGTCGCCAATCTCAATCACGGTGCCGACATCGACCATGCCCACCGGGGCGCCGAACTGCTCAATCTGCTTCTTTAAGACAGAAACGATGTCCTGCCCTCTTATGGTCACTTAAGCCACCTCCTTAACCGGTTTGTTCACTCCGCCTCCCCGCTGGCTAGTTCATTCCTCATTGCTATCAGTTTACTATGGGTGCTGCCATCCAGCAACTTGCCGCCAACCCTGGCCACAATCCCACCGATAATGCTGGAGTCCACCCTGGCTTTGAGCACCACCTTCTTGCCCACCACCGCCCCCAGGTGCTCCTCCAGCTTCTTTTTATCCTTATCATCGAGGGGGACGGCGGTGATAACCTCGGCCTGTTCTATGCCGCGATAGTTGTCCAGAAGGCGCTGGTAATCGTCGGCAATCTCAGCGGCCATACTTAGTTTACCCCTGGTCACCAGCAGATAGACCAGGTTCAAAGCCAGCGGGTTTACCTTACCCAGCTGCTCCGCTAAAAGCTTGGCTTTACCGGCAAATCCGACCTTAGGACTCTCCATCAGGGCCAGCAAAGCGCTGTCCCCGCCCAGAGCGGCAATCTTTTTCAGGTCGGACTGCCACCTGTCCAGCTCTTTTCTCTCCAGGGCGATTTCGAACACCGCCCGGGCATAACGCCGAGCATAAATTCTTCTGGCCACCAGTAAAATTCATGGTTGTTGCTTCTGCAAATTGAACAATAATCGAGAATGCTATAGCAATGAAAAGAAAACGAATTAGCAGTTTTCTAGACGTGATCATCAAATAATCTTCTATTTACCTATCAATAACCATTATGAATTAGCAATATGAAAAAACAATAAGAATTTACGGTTCAAGAATTACAAGTTTAAAAATGTTTTAATTATGTTTTGAGGTGGTTTGTTATGACTTGCTATTTTAGGCATCTTAAGGAGATTTTCAAGAAAGCTGGGATAGAAGTTACAAGCGAAAACAAACGCGAAGTTGACAGAACCATTCACGGTGTTTTGAACTTGTCGTTTGATTTCGTGTATTTTGACAAGTTGTTAAATTTTCGTTTGATGTCCTCTAAAGATGTGATTCTTGGGGTTAAGAACGGAATTCTGCGCATTGCAAGTTTGATAGAACCTTGTAACCAGTCTGATAACTCCTTTATCAAAAGCAAGCCAGAACCATGGCTTTCCTCTAAACAAAGAGTATGGCGCGGGGTGTGGGATTTGAACCCACGCGGCCATTGCTGACCACAGGCTTAGCAGGCCTTCCCCCTACCAGGCTAGGGCAACCCCGCCCATTCTTTTCTAAATCAGAGCTTGATTTTTTAAGATTTTGGTCTATGGAAAAACTGGCTTTACATTGACCACTTGAAGATTTATGGTTGCTTCCATATGGTATCACTATTGCTTTTTATATTCAAGTTATGTATGACCTAATAGGAAAAATTAATCCATCTCTACAAATTACAGCTCGTGTAATCATAATGGTTGTTTTATTAATTATCCTCATCCTTTTTAATCTCAATCTAAAGAAGAAACGAGCAGAACCAAGCAAGGAAACAGTAATTTTAAAGTGAAACATCAATACAATGAGATGGAGATAGAAGAATGCGTCTTTTTTTAAACCCTAAAAAAGACATAGAAGATGCGTGTGAAAGCAATAATTACTTTGCTGCTTTTACTCTTGCATCATCATACTTTGAGTATGAGGCTAACTTGATTTTC
>DAOUMQ010000107.1:0-3272 GCA_034410425.1 Dehalococcoidales bacterium
AGCAAGGTCACCGAGGCCTTTCACCTGGAGAGGGTGAGGGTGGAAAAGCTGGGCGATGATTTAATGGTCAGCGGCTACGTTGTCGCCAGGGGGAACTAAAATGTTTACCGGTATTGTCGAAGAGATAGGCAGAGTCAAGTCAACGCCGGCGGGAAGCCTGGTTATCGCCGCCGGGGACGCCCTCGCGGGGATGGAAATGGGCGCCAGTATGGCCGTCAACGGGGTGTGCCTGACGGTAACCGGTTTCGACCGCAAGTCATTTTCCGTCGATGTAATGCCGGAGACTTTGAAGAGGACTAACCTGGGAACATTAAAAGCCGGCGACAGGGTCAACCTGGAGCGCCCGTTGACCTTAGGCGGGCGCCTGGGCGGGCACCTGGTGCAGGGGCACATTGACGATACCGGCCGGGTAACCTCGGTGAGGCGGGGCGGCCAGGAAACGCTGGTAAGATTTGACACCCCGCCCCGGCTGATGCCCTACATAGTGGAGAAGGGCTTTATCGCCGTTGACGGGGTCAGCCTGACCGTTGTCTCCAAAGATACCAGCTCGTTTCAGGTCTCGCTGGTCGATTATACGGCTAAAAACACCACCCTGGGCGGCAGACGGGTGGGCGACCTGGTCAACCTGGAGGTGGACATTATCGCCAAATATGTGGAACAATTAAGCCGCGCCAGCCGCCCGGAGATAACCTTTGATTTCCTGGAGGAGCACGGTTTTCTGGTAGGTTAGGAGAAGAGATATGGGCTTATCAACCATTGCCGAAGCCATTGAGGATATAAAAGCGGGACGCTTTGTCATCATCGTCGATGACGAGGACAGAGAGAACGAGGGCGACTTGGCGCTGGCGGCGGAGAAGATTAGCACCGAGGCGGTCAACTTCATGGCCAAGCACGGCCGGGGGCTCATCTGCCTGCCGGTTACCGGCCAGAGGCTGGACGAGTTGGGGATTCCCCAGATGGTGGGGCAGAACACCTCCAAGTTTTCCACCGCCTTTACCGTCTCGGTCGATGCCAAGCACGGCACCACCACCGGTATCTCGGCGGCAGACCGGGCGCAGACCATCAAGACCGTAGTCGACCCCACCACCAGACCCGACGACCTGGTCAAACCGGGGCATATCTTCCCCTTAAGGGCCAAGGAGGGCGGCGTCCTGGTCAGGGCCGGACAGACCGAGGCCATAGTTGATTTAGCCAGGCTGGCCGGGCTTTATCCCGCCGGTGTCATCTGCGAGATTATGAACGAGGATGGCTCCATGGCGCGGCTGCCCGAGCTTGAGGTAATCTCGGACAAGTTCGGCATCAAGATAATCTCGGTAGCCGACCTTATCGCCCATCGCCGCCGCCACGAAAAGCTGGTGCACCGGGTGGCTGAGGCTAAACTGCCGACAAGATACGGCGAGTTTACCGCCATCGCCTACAAGAGCGACACCGACCCCGATGAGCACCTGGCGCTGGTGATGGGGGATATCGCCACCGAGGAGCCGGTATTGGTACGGGTGCACAGCGAGTGCCTCACCGGAGACGTCTTCGGCAGTTTGCGCTGTGATTGCGGCGACCAGATTGCCCTGGCCATGCAGAACATCGCCAGCGAAGGGCGGGGCGTCTTCCTCTACATGAGGCAGGAGGGGCGGGGCATCGGCTTCCACAACAAGATTCGCGCCTACGCCCTTCAGGACAAGGGGCTGGACACGGTGGAGGCTAATCTTTCTCTGGGCTTCCCCTCCGACCTGCGGGACTACGGCATCGGCGCCCAAATCCTGGCCGACCTGGGCTTGCACCAGATTCGGCTGTTGCCCAACAACCCCAAGAAGGTCATCGGTCTGGAGGGCTACGGTCTGGAGGTGGTGGAGACGATACCGGTTATCATCACCCCCAACCCCTATAACCGCGATTACCTGAAGACCAAGCAAAAAAAGATGGGCCACCGCCTGGAGATACCGGAGGCTTCCGATAACTAAAATAGAATAAGGAGAAAGCAATGGGCAAATCTTTGGAAGGAACGTTACTGGGAAAAGGGCTGAAGTTCGGGCTGGTTACCTCCCGTTTCAACGAGTTCATCACCAAGAAACTGCTTGAGGGGGCAGAGGACGCCCTGATCCGCCACGGCGTCAACAAGGAGGATATAGACGTCGCCTGGGTGCCCGGTTCCTTTGAAATCCCGCTGGTAGCCAAGAAACTGGCCCAGAGCAAGCGCTACGACGCCGTTATCTGCCTGGGGGCGGTGATTCGGGGCGGGACGCCCCACTTTGAGTACATCGCCGCCGAGGTGACCAAGGGGATTGCCATGGTGGGTCTGGAGAGCGGACTGCCGGTTATCTACGGCATGGTCACCGCCGATACCCTGGAGCAGGCTATCGAGCGCTCGGGGACCAAAGAGGGCAACCAGGGCTTTAAAGCGGCGACAAGCGCCATTGAGATGGCTAACCTGGTTAAAAGCATCGGCTAGTTATCAGAGGTGGTTTAAATCAAAAAGAGGTGGCGATAGTCAGCTTTAGCGGTTCCGTTAGCAGCGGTTCAATCTGCGACTCAATCTCAAGACGCTTAGGGTCACCTTCCCAGGATTTCCAGTCAAGCTCGCTCAGCCAGGTGCTCAAGGCAAAGATAACCGACTTGTCCTTCTGGTTCTGCAGCAGTTCGCCGGAAACATAGCCCGGCTGCGAGATTAGCTCCGTCCGCAGTTTATTCAGTAGCTCGACCAGGTCCCCTTCTTTGCCCTTTTTCACATGACGTTCTATGAGAACCTTTACTGCCATTTCTCTGCTTTCTGTAACCCCACAGGTTGACTTTTAGTCGGTAACCTTATAGACTGCGTCTCCCCGTCTTACCCGCTCGGGGACCTTTATCCCCACCGAATCTCCGGCCTTGGCTTCGGTAACGTCGGCATTGTTAATCTGCATCGAGCCAACATCCAGCTCAATATCGGTGGTATGGCCTTTGATGTGGATTTTGTCGCCCACTTTAAGGCTGCCTTTTAGCTCGATGCCGGCAACCACGGGATGGGCAAAGAAGTCGCTTACCTTGCCGACCTCCTTCTCGGGCATGGTAACACCTCCGTCGTCTTGTTATCTCATAGTATATGCCCCCGATTCCAAGAAATCAATACTAATTTGGGGGTTTTGGGGCGGGAAAGGACAGAAGGGATTGGGGGATGGGAGTCTTTCTCTCCACCCCTCCCCTACCAGGTTTTATTTCCCACCCTATCCCACCCTAGAAGGTCTGGCACCCCTCTCACAACACCCGATAAAGGGGAATGTTAAAGGCTTCTGCCTTTG
>DAOUMQ010000108.1:0-2518 GCA_034410425.1 Dehalococcoidales bacterium
ACCTTTACACTGTACTCATTATTTGGCATTAACCCTCTGCTTTCTCTGGTTATTGTTGGTCCTCTTATATTCATAATAGGTTATCTACTTCACACCACTTTGTTCAAGAGTCTTTTCAAGTCGGCACCATCAACGGAGGTCTTTGAGGGTAAATCCCTGTTAGCCACTTTTGGTCTCCTCTACGTCATTCAAAATATAGCTATAATAGCGTGGGGTACTGCCTCGAAGGGGTATACCTTTTTAGCTTCTCCGGTCAATTTATGGGGGGCGATATTTGCCGCCAATCGCCTGGTAACCCTTGGCTTTGCGGTAGGCATAGGTTTAGCCTTCTATCTCTTTTTAATCCGTACCCGCATGGGGAAGGCGATTCGGGCTGCGGCTCAAGACCCGGCGACGGCGGGGCTGATGGGGGTAAACATCACCAATATGCTGGCCTTATGTTTTGGCCTTGGTACTTTAATGGCCGGTTTTGCCGGCGTACTGCTAAGTATGTGCTTCCCTATTTCCACGACTATGGGTCTGGGCTATACCATAATTGCTGTCATTGTCGTTGTCTTAGGTGGCTTGGGCAGTATTCCCGGCAGTTTTATTGGTGGTTTTATACTGGGTATTATTGGCAGCGTGGTAACCTATTTTGAGTCGAGCTTAACCGTGGCTGCCTTTTATTTAATATTCATTATCCTGCTCCTGGTAAGACCGAAAGGCATTATGGGGAAGTAGACGAATGAAAATTACGCTGAACAGTGATAGGGTGTAAACATGCAATACTTGTTTGTCGCAATTGGCTTCGTGTGTTTGACCTACCAAGGTTGGTTTGCTGAACGGTTACTCATCAGAGAGAGGAAGGGAGAGCTACTCACACTCGGGACACTTATCCCTGCCCTGATACTTCTCCCTGTCCTGGCACTATTAGCTACCCTACCCTTCTATGCCTCAGGCTATACCCCTATATTGATGACCAGCCTCATTATGTTTGTTATCCTTTCAGTGAGTTGGACCCTTTTTTCCGGTCCTACCGGCTACATGTCACTGGCTACGGCGGCCTTTTTCGGCCTCGGTTTGTATGTGGCTGCTTTAATTGGAAAATCTGTCCCCCTGCCTGTCTTTATTCTTGTTGGTGGGTTGGTCAGTTTCGCCGTTGCCCTCATTGTTGGCGCTGTGACCTTGAGGCTGAGGGGCATATATTTTGCTATCTTCACTTTCGGCCTCGTTATACTCATCACGCAACTTCTGGTGTTCTGGGAGCTTCATATAAGCGGTATACGTGGCCGATTCGTTGTTCCCATAGATTACAACATTATTTACTACGCCATGCTCATCCTTTTTGTAATATTAATGCTTGTCGTCTACTTTATCAGGCGCTCTAGATTTGGTTTAGCCCTGCAGAGCATTGGTGAGAATGAGGAGGCTGCGGCTCATACTGGCGTTAATGTAACCTTGGTGAAGATTACCACCTTTGCCATCAGCGCCTTCTTTATGGGGGCCGCCGGGGCGACCATAGCCACCAGATGGATATATATTGACCCATACATTGCCTTTAATGCGCTCTTTTCTTTCTTGCCAGTCTTAATGGCTATCTTTGGCGGATTGGGGCATCTTTACGGTCCGATAATCGGCGCCGTTATTTTTGCCTACCTGCAAGAGAAACTGATAACCACATTTGCCGAATTATATATGCTTATTTTCGGTATTATCTTGGTAATCGCCATGTTATACATGCCCGATGGTTTGGTGGGGGTGATACTGAAAAAGACGGAAAAAGATGAAACCCCTGCCTGGGCAATACTTTTCCCCGTTCTTTCTGGGATTGTCGGCGGGGTGGCAAGCTGGTTTGCTTTTAGAAAAAGAAAGGGAGCCAAGGAACTTCTTAAAGCGGGAGGCGTAGTAACAGCCATTGGAGTGACACTGGCTATCATTATCATTGCAGGCACATGATGATTTTTTATCCTTCTGGCTACTCGCCATAAGAAGGGAGAATATATTATAATGTCTGGAGAATCGGCCCGTAGGGGAAAGATGCAGATACTTGAAGGTGAAGGGGTAACCAAGTACTTCGGCGGCATGGCCGCTGTATTGAAGGTAGATTTTAGCGTGACCAAGGGCGAGGTCGTTGGTCTGATTGGTCCCAACGGGGCCGGTAAAACAACGCTGTTTAATCTTATATCGGGGACTTTTACCCCTAAACCCGGGGTAATAAAGTTTAAGGGCGAGAAGATTAGCGGCTTAAGACCGCATAGAATTTGCCGCAAGGGAGTGGCCAGGACTTTTCAGGAGGTTAGAGTTTTCCCCAATATGCTTGCTTTTGAGAATGTGCGGCTGGGCGCGCTATTCGGGAGGCCGACTGGTTTGTCGGGATCCGAGGCTACTAAAGAGGCCGACGAGCTGTTGGACTTTGTCGGCTTATCGGCAATGAAAGAAGTTCCGGCCGGGGGCTTGACCCTGGTCAACCAGAAGCGGGTTGAGGTGGCCAGGGCGCTGGCTACCAAGGCGGAACTATTAATGCTTGATGAGCTGATGG
>DAOUMQ010000109.1:0-2617 GCA_034410425.1 Dehalococcoidales bacterium
CCCTCTTTTGTCATAGTAATTGCGCCTCTTGTATAGATTTATGAAGTGGCTTCAGTATATTAATTAGTACTTTGATATAGTAATTGTTGTCTTTTTGGTTACGACATCTTAACAAACGCAGCATTGCTTGCCAATAGCTTCAAGCAGTAAATCGAGGTGAAATCTTCCACCCAACCTTCCTTCTTTCTCGTTGTTCAAAGACCTTATGCCAAAATCGAGTAGGCCAGAGTTCTTTGGCGGGTTGGGCAGCGCTGCAGGAAGCGGGATTTGAAAACCAGTGAGGTGGAGACATCACCGGCGTGGATATTTGAAAACCCAAATTATACCACACAATCTTTCTTCTTTTTGTCTGGTTCTACCCTAAATAGGTATGGCTGCCTTGCTATCATCTGAAATTGCCTCGGGGAGGGTAGCCTCTTCTTCTTTTCTAAGCTACTCCAGGTCTCATCATCCCTGCGCGCTTTATCCCTCTTAACGCCAGTAACGGAGCAAAAGACAGCGATGACACAGGACAAGCCCAAAGCGGCTAAGCAAGCCAAGAGGAAATACCAGGCCGAGGATATTCAGGTCCTGGAAGGGCGGCAGGCGGTGCGCCTGCGCCCGGGCATGTACATCGGCAGCACCGACCAGCGGGGCTTACACCACCTGGTATATGAGATTACCTACAACTGCATCGATGAGGCTATGGCCGGCTACTGCGATAAAATCTCGGTCACCCTGGGCGAGGACAACAGCGTCAAGGTTGAAGACAACGGGCGCGGCATCCCGATAGACGTTCACCCCACCACCAAGATATCGGCCCTGGAAACGGTCATGACCACCCTGCACGCCGGGGCCAAATTCGGCGGGCACACCTACATGGTATCGGGGGGCTTACACGGGGTGGGCGCCTCAGCGGTAAACGCCCTCTCCGCCTGGCTCAAGGCCGATGTCAGGCGCGAAGGCAAGGTGTATCACCAGGAATACCGCCAGGGCATACCCCGCGGGCCGGTGACCGCCGTCGGCGAGGCTACCGACACCGGCACCACCATCGTCTTCCTCCCCGATACCGAGATATTCGGTAAAGCGGAATGCGAATTCAACATCATCTGCGAGCACCTACGCGAGCTGGCTTACCTCAACAAGGGGCTGGAGATACACATCTTTGACCAGAAGAAAGAACGGGAAAAGACCTTCTACTTTGAGGGCGGCATTACCGGATTCGTCCGCCACCTCAACCGGAACCGGGTGGTGCGCCACCGCCGACCTATCTACATCGCCAACACCGTCAACAGCACCATGGTTGAGGCCGCCCTGCAGTATAACGACGGCTTCTCCGAGTCTTCTTTCAGCTTCGCCAACTGCGTCAATACCATAGACGGCGGCACCCACCTCACCGGCTTCCGTTCGGCGCTGACCCGCGTCCTCAACGACTACGCCCGCAAGAACAAGATGCTCAAAGAGGACGAGCCCAACCTCATCGGCGACGACGTCAGAGAAGGGCTTACCGCCATTATCAGCGTCAAGCTGGCCTCTCCCCAGTTCGAGGGGCAGACCAAGGGCAAGCTGGGCAACGCCGAGGTCAAGAGCCAGGTGGAGGGCGTGGTCGTGGAGAGCCTCTCCCTCTACTTCGAGGAGCACCCCGATGACGCCAAGAGAATCATGGAAAAGTGCCTCCTCGCCGCCAAGGGCAGAGAGGCCGCCCGCAAGGCCAGGGACCTGATCGTCAAGAGGGGCAGTCTGGAGACCGCCACCCTGCCCGGCAAGCTGGCCGACTGCTCGGAGAAAGAGCCTTCCCTCTGTGAGCTTTATATCGTGGAGGGGCCTTCGGCTGGCGGCTCGGCCAAGGAGGGCAGGAACCGCCGCTTCCAGGCTATCCTCCCCTTGAGGGGCAAAATCCTCAACGTGGAGAAGGCGCCGCCGGACAAGATGCTGTCTCATGAAGAAATCCGGGCCATCATCACCGCCCTGGGCGCCGGCATTGACGAAGAATTCGACCTGTCTAAACTACGCTACCACCGGGTTATCCTGATGACTGATGCCGATGTCGACGGCTCTCACATCCGCACCCTGCTGCTCACCTTCTTCTTCCGGCACATGGCCGAGCTAATCAACAACGGCCACCTCTATATCGCCCAGCCGCCGCTCTTCCGCGTCAAGGCGGGCAAGCTCCAGCAGTGGGTCTACTCCGAGCCGGAGAAGGAGGGGGTCTTGGCCAAGCTGAAGGAGAGCAAGAAGGTTGAAGTCCAGCGCTATAAGGGTTTGGGCGAGATGAGCGCCGAACAGCTATGGGATACCACCATGAACCCGGCCACCCGCACCCTGCTTGAGGTAAACGTGGAGGATGCCGCCAAGGCCGACCGCATCTTCCATATCCTGATGGGCGATGAGGTACCGCCCAGAAAAGCCTTCATCCAGGCGCACGCCAAGAGCGTCAAGAACCTGGATATTTAAGCCCTACTCCCCCGCATACAGCTTGTGCTTCTTGATATATCTCTCCACCGCCTCGGGGACAAGGTGGTGAATTGATTGACCCCGGCTAACCATCCGCCTGATTCCGGAGGCGTTGACATCCACCCTCGGCTGGTCGAGAAGGATAACCCGCTGAGACAGCCCGGGTATAGCCTTCTCCAGGGAG
>DAOUMQ010000110.1:0-9660 GCA_034410425.1 Dehalococcoidales bacterium
CGACGGCGTTTTCAATCACTTTTTTGACCTCAATAGCTTCGGCGTGGAGGACGAGGCGCTCCGCTTGGGCCCGGGATAGCTCCAGGAGATTGCCCAGCAAATTGGCCAGCAAATCCGCCTCCGAGGCGGCGTCCTGGAGCAACTGGCGCGTTTCTTCCGGAGAGAGGCGTTCCCCTTCGGTCAGGGCGGTATTGATAGCCCCGGTAATCACCGTCATCGGGCTGCGCAGTTCGTGGGAGACGAGGCCGATAAAATCGTCTTTTAGCTGGTCCAGCTTTCTGTGCTCGGTGATATCGGTGGCCACCGAGCGGCTGGCGATTACTCGCCCCTCTTTATCGCGTATCGGCCGCACTGACAGGTTAATCCATACCTTGCTGCCGTCGGCGCGGCGCATCTCCAGCTCCTGGTCACGGATTTCCTCGCCGCCGAGGAAGCGCTCAAAAACCTTCTGTGCCTTGGCTTTGCCGTTCGGCGTATCGGCGTAGAGGTCGAATACCGGCTGTCCCACCAGCTCGCCGCGGCGGTAGCCAAGCAGTTCCCTGGCTCGGCGGTTAGCCTGCTGGATGATGCCGTCTGCCCCCACCGAGAAGTAAGCATCGGGGGACTCTTCATAGAGGTCCCGGTAGCGCTCTTCGCTCTCCCGTAGTGCTTGTTTGGTCTGCTTGTAGATATCGCTTTCGATGATATCCCACTTTCCCTTCTGCTTAATAAGGGCAAACTGGTGGTTCTTGACCACGTCGATTACGGCGGCGCCGTCACACTTGTCCAGACAGTAGGTGCATAGAGCCAGCATATTGTATTTCCCGATAACATCGTTCACCTTGGCTTCATATTCTGTGAAAGCGCGCCAGCGGTTTCTTTCCAGCCAGAGCGTGTTGCCCGTCAGCCTCAGCCCGGAGTAACCCCTGGCCAGGGCCTGCTCCAGCTTGCTGACCCAACCGGCGAGTACGCGGTCGTCATTGAACTTGCCTCCCAGCAGGTACCATTCCTGGTAAGGGATGACCTCTATTTGCCCCTGGCGCAGGTATCCATCAAAATCTTTGACTGCTTTCCTCATTGCCTCCTGCGCCTCGGACACCATAAGGGGCTCGGAGGTGACCCACATGCAGAACTCATTATTCTCGAGGCCGGCTTTGAAGTAGGGGACAAGTGTTTCAATCAAATCCTGCTTGGTCTGGTAAAACTGGCAGAAGTGGGTGCCCCAGGGTACGCTGCCGATCACATCAATGCCGCTATTTCTAAGTTCGCCCTGCATAGGCGTCCTCCTTAGCCCCAAACTCTAGCCGGCTTAACGGTCATATTCTAGTTCTACTTTATGCTTCAGTCAACAAAAGGCACGGGGCGCATTTTGACATCGTTCTCACTTACCTATATGATTTGGGTAAATAGGCGCAGGCAGATAAACCATGAAGCGATTTCGCATACTGGTGGTTGACGACGAAGTAAGGATTGTCAACTTCTTAGAGTCCAAGCTTAAGGCTTCAGGGTATGAGGTATTGACCGCCTCTAACGGCCTTGAGGGCTTAGAGCAGGTCCAGGCCCAGGAGCCGGACCTGGTTGTGCTTGACCTGCTGATGCCCAAGATGGACGGCTTGGAGATGCTCAAACAGGTGCGCAGCTTTTCGGCGGTGCCGGTTATTATTCTCACCGCCAGGGGCGCCGATACCGACCGGATTAAGGGGCTGGAACTGGGCGCCGATGACTACCTGCCCAAGCCCTTCAACCCCGACGAGCTGGTGGCCAGGATTGAGGCGGTCAGGCGCCGGCTGGAACCCGCCGAGAGGGGCAAGCCCCCGGAGGTTTTGAAGCTGGGTGAGGTAACCATCGATTTTAAAAAGCGCAGCCTCCAGGTAGGTGGTAGGGAGCAGTACCTGACCCGCACCGAGTGGCTCCTGCTCAGCCAGCTGGTCAACAACGCCGGACGCCTTATGCTCTACGAGGAACTGCTCACCCGTGTCTGGGGGCCGGAGTACCGCGATGATATTCAAATCCTCAGGACGTGGATAAGCCGCCTCAGGGGCAAGCTGGAGAGCGCCCCGGGCAGCCCCCGCCTGATTCGCACCGTCCCCAAGACGGGTTACATCATAGACCGCCCTGATTAGCTGGCAACAGCTTGCCCTTGAACTTCCTCAATGTCATAATTCTGTAATCTTTTCTACCCTTTATTTATGACTTCGTTATTGCCCGCTGGCTATTATTGTCTTGTTGAAACTTCTTTTAAGTAAGGGAGTTCCCCCGATGGCATAAGTCATTGGAAAGGGGGTGGGGAAGTTGTTGAAACTTAAGAGTTGTCCCCGATGCAAAAAGGGTGATATCGGGCTGGATAGAGACCACCACGGCTGGTATGAGTACTGCATCCAGTGCGGTTACGTGCGTGACCTGGTAAGCGTGGTTGAGGTGGGGAGGGAGACGGCCGGGGGTGGTGGGAAGAAACGGGGCAAGGCTAAAGACTTAAGGTAAGAGGAGAGTTTAAGGGCGTGCTTGACGGAAAGACGATTGCCATCTTGGCCGAAGAGGACTTTGAGGACTCCGAGCTAACCATACCGATGTGGGGGATGAAAAATGCTGGCGCCAGGGTGGTGATTGTGGGCAGCGGCTCTCAAGAGGTCTATAAAGGCAAAAGGGGCCAGGCTGTTATAAGGGTTGATGTTGTCGCCGATAGGGTCAAGCTGGCCGATTTTGACGCCGTCATCATCCCCGGCGGCTCTGCACCCGACAGGATGCGCTTGCATAAGTCCCTGGTAGAGCTGGTGAGGAAGGCGGATGAGCTGGGCAGGGTGATAGCGGCTATCTGCCACGGCCCGCAACTGCTCATCTCCGCCGACATAGTCAAAGGGCGCCGGCTTACCTCTTGGCCCTCTATAGCCGTAGACCTCAAGAATGCCGGCGCCGAGTGGGTCGACCAACCCGTGGTCCGCGACGGCAATCTCATCACCTCGCGCAAGCCGGCCGACCTGCCCAGGTTCAATAAAGCCATAATCGAGGCTCTGCAGGACAGACGATAGATTACTTCTTCTTAAAGACGAAGGAGGTAAACAATGGCTATTGACCAATCTATCGAACGGCGGCTTAACCGATTACGTATCTGGAATATCGTTGTCGGGTTGATTCTGGCGGTACAAGCGGCTTTGATGGCGGTGCTCACCAACAACTTTTCTCTTCCGGTGACAGCCGCCTTCATAAGCGGCCCACCCGGTAGCTCGCCCGAGATTCACCACCTGTTTGATATCGCCACCGGCTGGGGCGTTTTCATTTTCCTGGCAATCTCGGCGGCTTCTTTGTTGATAATCGCATCGCCTCTCGTTTTCCCCTGGTACAAGCGTAACCTGCTACAGAACCGTAATTACGGACGCTGGATAGAGTACTTTTTCAGCTCCTCTATCATGATCGTGCTAATTGCCCAAATCACCGGTATCAGTGATATTGCCGCCTTGATAGCCATCTTCAGCGTCAACGCTTGTATGATACTTTTCGGAGCACTGCAGGAGAAGTATGAAACACCGGGCAAGCCTAGCTGGCTGCCCTTCTGGTTCGGCAGCTTTGCCGGCGCCATCCCCTGGCTCGCCATCGCGATTTACGTCTGGGCGCCCGGGCTCAGTGTATCGCCACCAGGGTTCGTCTACGGCATAGTTGCCTCACTGTTCGTTTTCTTCAACTGCTTTGCTATCAACATGGTATTGCAGTACAAGAAGGTGGGACCATGGCGGGATTACCTGTTTGGAGAGAAGGTATATATACTGCTCAGTCTCACGGCCAAGGCGCTGTTAGCCTGGCAGGTGTTCTTCCCGGTGCTGATGTCAACCTAAAAAGCGAAAGGAGTAGGCCATGAAGATTACAGCACGCCACCTGGGGCTGGTGGTGATTATCTTGGGGGTGGTCGCCCTGGCCATGGGCATCGTCTTTGTCCAGCAGGGTTTTGCCAGAGAAGCCTGGCTGGTGGAAGCGATGACGGAAGAGCAGATAGCCATGCCCGACGGCTCGGGCACTATCGTCAATAACGCCCAGCTGGCCGAAACCGCCGGCGACCTGGTCAGGGAGCACCGGCACAGCATCGCCCCGACCTACGGCGACCTCTTGGGAGGTGAGCATTTTAACCCCACCGACCCCACCCAGCTGACCTACGCCCAGGCGATGAATATTGAAAACTACCTCTATCTGGCGGTGGCGTCCTTCGGCGTCTTCACCGTGGTCAAAGCCACCGGCGCTTTCATGATAGTGATGGGCCTTGCCCTCGGCGCCACCGGCTACGCAGTGTGGAGGAAGGGCTAGAGAAGGGGAAAGCAGAGGAGGTGATGCCTTTGTGATAGCACCAGAGGCAAAAATGCTGACTTTGAGATAAGAAAGTAATAAGTAAAGGGGGGAATGTGATGAAAGATAAACACCTTACCACAAATCAAGGCGTACCAGTTACTGACAACCAGAATTCTCTAACCATCGGCGAACGCGGTCCAGTGCTCTTGCAGGATGTCCAGTTTATTGAAAAGATGGCTCATTTTGACCGGGAGCGCATTCCGGAAAGGGTTGTCCACGCCAAGGGAGCAGGTGCACACGGCTACTTTCAGGTTTACAAGAGCATGAAGCCTTACACCAAGGCAAAATTTCTGCAAGAGCCAAAGAAAAAGACGCCCGTATTCGTGCGATTTTCCACCGTCGTCGGGGGTCGGGGCTCAGCGGATACGGTACGGGACCCCCGCGGCTTTGCCGTCAAGTTCTATACTGAGGATGGCAACTACGACTTGGTTGGGAACAATCTCCCCGTGTTTTTCATCCGGGACGCCATCAAATTCCCCGATATGGTTCACGCCTTCAAGGGCGCGCCAGATACCAACATGCCTTCAGCCTCTTCAGCACATAACCGCTTCTGGGATTTCAGATCCCTGACGCCGGAATCGACCCACATGATTACCTGGCTTTTTTCCGACCGCGGTACGCCAAAAAGCTACCGGATGCAAGAGGGTTTTGGCGTCAATACCTATGTGTGGGTGAACGCCGAAGGCAATGCTGTATATGTGAAATACCACTGGAAACCGAAGCTTGGTGTACAAAATCTTGACCGTCATGAAGCAACGCAGTTAGTCGGCACTGACCCTGATTATCTTACCCGTGACCTTCACGATGCTATTGCCAGAGGAGAAGAGGTTGAGTATGAGCTTAACGTCCAGTTGATGGATATCGCTGACGAATTAAAGCAGGATTTTGACCCCCTGGACCCCACCAAGACCTGGCCTGAGGACAAGTTCTCACTGATGCCAGTGGGCAAGATGGTGCTCAATCGCAACCCCGATAACTTCTTCGCTGAAGTGGAGCAAGCGGCTTTCTGCCCTGCCAGTATTGTCTCAGGAATCGAGTTTTCTGCTGATAAGTTGCTGCAGGGGCGAACATTCTCCTACGCTGACACTCAGCGCCATCGGCTCGGACCGAACTACCTGGAACTTCCCATTAACCGCCCCTTGGTAGATGTTAACAATAACCAGCGTGACGGCTCCATGCAGATTGGTCAGTTCAGCGGTCCAGTCAATTACGAGCCCGCAAGTCTTGCTGGAGGTTCACCTAGCGAGGCTCCCGAGGGAAGCAAGCCACGCGTATACCGCCTTGAGGGAGAAGTGACTCGTCGGAAGATAAGCAAAACTAATGATTTTGCACAGGCTGGAGAAAGATATCGTTCCTTAAGTAAGATGGATCAAGAACATCTGATAGATAATATCATCGCGGATCTCATGCATATTGATAAACCAATCAAGCAGCGGGTGATTGAGAACCTAACTAAAGCTGACCCTGAGTTGGGGCAAGCTGTAACCGCGGGTCTGAAACTCTGACAGAGGATAGTGAAAGGCTGAAATCGTGAACTAGCGTGAGAAACCTTCATCTGCCGCCTACGGCGGCAGGGTATACGATGTCTCAGGTAGCTTTCAGTGGAAGAAGGGCGTCCACCAGGTCAGCCACCGCGCCGGCCGCGATTTGACCGATGCCCTCCAAAAAGCCCCGCACGCCGCCGATATACTGGAGAAGTTCCCCGTAGTCGGTGAGTTTAAGAAATGAGGGCAAAATCAAGCTTCACCAAGCGTTGCTGGGTATTGACAGGGAGGGGGAAATGACAGTATTATCGCTCTATTCAGGAAATACGGCGATGGCTGGTGCCATTTTTATTATAAATTTAGGAGGCAATCTAAAATGAAGTATAAATTTTTGGCGATGGCAATGGCCCTGTTACTGATAGCCCTCTCGTTTGCCTTTGCTGGTTGTACCCCGCAATGCGAATGCGGCCAGTGGGTAGGTAGTATCGCTGTCTCGGCGGGAGCCTGGCAGGAGGCGGTTGAGTGCGGCGATACCGTATATGTTCCCGAAGGTATTGGCGCCGTGGAAGTAAGCGCTGATTACCTGTGTGAACCCGGGAATTGTGGGACAGACTACGAGTGGCTGGTATCGGCTCCGGTAAGTATGAATGGGACGTCTGACACCAGTCCCTGCGTCTTCCAGTTTGAGATTCTCGATGAGTGTGTTACCGTCCGCGTTTCTGCTTTTTGCGGCGACACCCGTTGCGCTGACTGCAGTTTCACAGTCTGCCCGGCCGGGGAATGCGAGTGCGGGCAGTGGGGAGATATCACCGTCTCTTCCGGAGACTGGCAGGAGACGGCGGAGTGCGGCGGTACCGTAAATGCTCCTTCCGGTGCCAGCGATGTGGCAGTAAGCGCCAGTTACCTCTGCGAACCCCCAGAATGCGAACCGACCTATGAATGGCAAGTATCGGTGCCGGTAGCTGTCATAGATAGCGGCACCTGCGATAGCAGTCCCTGCCTGATTGAATTTGAGCTCCCTGATGTATGTGCTGAGGTCTCCATTAGCGCCTACTGCGGCGATACCCTCTGCGATACCTGCACTTTCATAATCTGTCCTTATGAAGAAGAGTGCGGATGCGGGCAGTGGGGGAATATCACTATCACATGGGGCTCCGGGCAAGAGATGGCGGTGTGCGGTGAGACCGTAGATATCCCTCCCGATATCGGTGTTCTGGAAATAAGCGCCAGCTACTACTGTGAACCCGAGAACTGTGAACCGACCTATGAATGGACGGTATCTGGCGCGACAGCTGTCATAACTAGTGGGATGAGCGATAACGGCCCCTGCCTGTTTGAGTTTGAGCTCCCTTACGAGTGTGTTGAAGTCAGCATTCTTGTTTTCTGCGGCGAGGAGCTCTGCGACACCTGCACCTTCACCATCTGCCCTTATATTCAACCTGGTACTATCCCTGGGCGGCCGGGGGCAAACTAACCATAACCATAGATACTCCTTTGGGCAAAATAATGCGGGGCAGGGGAAAGAAGCGGGAAAAACTGGCAGGAGTGGCAGGATTCGAACCCGCGACCTGCGGTTTTGGAGACCGCTGCTCTTCCAGCTGAGCTACACTCCTAACCGCTAGTTATATTAGCATAAATCCGGGGAAAAATTAAGAGGCGCTGCGGCTAAGGCTGCGGCGCCTTTTTCTTGACGTAGACCTTGATTTCCCCGCCCTCCTCCTCGACCCCCAGAAACTGGTTGCCCGTGGTCTGGCACCAGGCGGGCATGTCCTCTTTGATGCCCTTGTCGTCGGCCACTATCTCCAGGACCTCGCCCGGCTTTAGTTCTTTAATCTTTTCCGCCGTTTTGACGATGGGCATCGGGCAGTATAAGCCCACGCAGTCCAGGCTATGGTCTGCCTTCATCTCTGCCTCCCCTCGGCTAGTTTAGATAAACAGGGTTACCTTTGACTGGCGGGCCTCGTTCAGGAAATAGGCGGCGCCGGCCAGGCTCTCAACTTCACTGCGGAAGGCGTCCTGCCCCAGCCCCATCACCCCACAGCTGGTGGAGCAGGGGACCATTTTCACCCCCATCTCCTTGGCCATGGCGATGAACTCGTCTATAGAGGGCAGGTTGCTCTTTTTCATCAGCCTTTTCATCATCCAGGTGCCCAGCCCCAACATGTGAAATCGGGAGAGCTTTAGTCTCTTGGA
Organism: Dehalococcoidales bacterium; assembly: GCA_034410425.1. Taxonomy (GTDB): domain Bacteria; phylum Chloroflexota; class Dehalococcoidia; order Dehalococcoidales; family BS750m-G39; genus DUEC01. Next base: position 7,989 of record DAOUMQ010000110.1, read on the forward strand.
GCCACCCCGGTTCATCAAGTTGAGCATTTTCCTCATCAGCCCTTTACTCTTGATGCCGCCTTCGTTCTTCTTGATGATATTCAGCCCCCAGAAGGTGAAGAGCATGGTGACCGTCATTCCCATGCTGGCGCCGGTGGTGGCCAGCATAAAGGCGGCTAGGGCCTTGTCCAGCTCGCCGCTAAAAACGACGATGGTCAGCTTTTCCTTCTCGGCCATTTTGCTCTATCCCTCTTTGGCGGCTTCCTGCCGGATATCGGCGCCGCAGTTGGGGCAGAGCTTTTTGTCGCGGGGTAAAGGCGCTCGGCAGACGGGGCAGTAGAATATGGTCACGCCGCAGGCCTGGCAAAGGGGCAGGTTGGCCTCGGTTATCTCGGCGTCACAGTAGGGGCAGTAGAAGTGCTCCTTTTTCTCGGTCATTTCTTCTTGCCTCCTGTTTTCTTCTGGTAGTCATCTATGGCTTTTTTCAGGGCCTGGGCGCCCAGGTTGGAGCAGTGGAACTTCTGCTTGGGCAAGCCCTCAAGCTGGTCGGCTACCGACCGGGGAGTGATTTTCTTGGCTTCTTCCAGGGTCTTGCCTTTGGCCATCTCGCTCACCATGCTGGAAACGGCAATGGCCGCCCCGCAGCCGAAGGTCTTGAACTTGATATCCTCCAGGCGGTCGTCCTTGACCTTTATATAGAAGGTCATCATGTCTCCGCATACCGGGTTGCCCACCTCGCCGACGCCATCGGCATCGGCGATTTCCCCCACGTTGCGGGGGTTCATGAAGTGGTCCATTACCTTCTCGTTATATATAGGCATCTTATTTGCCTCCTTTGCTGGCTTTAGTAAATTTACTATAGAGGGGCGACATCTGCCTCAGCCTATCGACGATAGGGGGCATTGTCTCCAGGACGTAATCTATATCCTGGGCGGTGTTATCCAGCCCCAGGGTAAAGAGGATGGAGCCCTGGGCCAGCTCGTGGGATATTCCCATGGCAATGAGGACGTGGGAGGCTTTGAGCGCCCTTGAGGTGCAGGCCGAGCCGCTGGAGACGGCAATCCCCTGGCTGTTTAAGAGCATGAGCATGGCCTCGCCTTCGATAAACTCCACGCAGAAGCTGGCGTGCCCCGGCAGGCGGTTCCGGGGGTGGCCGGTAACGACGACGCGCTCAATCTTGGCCGGCAGCTCCTTGAGCAGGCGGTCGCGCAGGAGGGTCAGCTTTTTTATTCTCTTTGCCATATCGCTCTTGGCCAGCTCAGCCGCCTTGCCCAGCCCGGCAATGGCGGCGACGTTCTCGGTGCCGGCCCGCCGCCCCCCTTCCTGGATGCCGCCGTCGAGGAGGGGCATCAGCCGCAGGCCCTGACGCACCCAGAGGGCGCCGACGCCCTTGGGCCCGTAGAACTGGTTGCCGGCCAGGCTCAAAGCATCAATTCCAAGCTCCCCAACATCAACCGGTATTGTTCCGGCGGCGGCTACGGCGTCGCTGTGGAAGGGGACTTCCCTTTCCCTGGTTATCTTGGCTATCTCGGCGATGGGCTCTATGGTGCCGACCTCACCGTTGGCCTGCATTATGGAGACCAGCGCCGTGTCCTTTCTTAAAGCTCGGCGCACCTCTTCGGGGTCAACCAGGCCGTATTTGTCCACCGGCACTTCGCTTACCTCAAAGCCCCACTTCTCCAGCGTCCTGGCC
>DAOUMQ010000111.1:0-6074 GCA_034410425.1 Dehalococcoidales bacterium
GTCCCAAGGGTTGGGCTGTTCGCCCATTAAAGCGGCACGCGAGCTGGGTTCAGACCGTCGTGAGACAGGTCGGTTTCTATCCGTCGTGGGCGTCCGGAGATTTGAGGGGGGCTCTCTCTAGTACGAGAGGATTGAGAGGGACAGACCTCTGGTGTGCCAGCTGTTCCGCCCGGAGCATCGCTGGGTAGCTATGTCTGGTTGGGATAAGCGCTGAAAGCATCTAAGTGCGAAGCTCGCCCCAAGATAATATCTCCTGCCCTTCGCCTTCGGGTGAGGGGGTAAGACCGCAAGTAGACTACTTGTTTGATAGGCGGTAGGTGTAAGAGCAGTAATGTTTTTAGCTTAACCGTACTAATGGTCGAGGGCTTGACCTGCTTCAGAGTTGGTATTAGTTAGAGATTTTAAAGAGAGGGGCGCTTTTAAAGCGCCTCTTTTTGTTTTGGGTATCTATTCCCACCCGCCGCCCTATGGGCATCTTGTGTCATACTTCGGAATTATTCAAGCTCGCAATCTTTCTCACCGGTTTAAGTGCATACGGGGCGAAAAAGGCAGGTATGTCCCTCTTGTTATTTGAAATGAAACGCTTTAAAGCTTCTACTCTACCGCTCCAATAGGCTATTTTAACAAGCACGTAACCTGATTTATCAGGTTTAGGTTTCTTTTCGTGTCTTGAAAGTGCTCTCAAATATTTATCTAGTGTTTCCTTATAACTACTTAATTCATCATCGAACTCTTTCATCAGCTTCCCAGTTCTGCTTCCCTCAATTGCATGCTCAAGTGAATGTATAAGGCCATCTTGATACATAGAAGAAGCAAACGCTCCAGGCAAGTCCTGCTTACTTGATGTCCGCAAATGTATATCTATTATTCTACTCAATTGTTCTTCGAAGTAACTAATTAACTCTTCAGGAGGAATAAGTTTATCTTTTTCCAGACGTTTTAACAACTCCCAAGCGAATACTAAACCTTTCATCTTAAAGATCTTTACGCCACGAGATTCCCAATCCTTTTTTGAATCCTCCTTGGGGTCTGGGTCAATAACGTATGCCCCCCTTCGAAATGGCCCCAGATTATTAATAACTTCATCATAAATCAATCGAAAGTCCGGGTCTTTAACACTATAACCCACGAAAATAAAAGTCTTTGTGGCCATTAAATCACGTAGTTTGGTAAATACAGCTCCACGTGACCTATCTTTCATACACGCGTTGTAATCATCTAGTGTAGCTACTATTGTGTGTGGTCTTGTAACACACCCGTGGATTTTCAATACTTGACGTTTGTTTTCGTCCCAAAATGGAATATCTTGGTCTTCCACCATCGGTACAAGCACATTAACAGTGCGCTCGCAAAATGGATCCCAATTTGTGGTTACAATAGTTCGAAAAAAGGGTATTCTGGCTATTTCCCTGAAGAAACGAGTGGCATCTCTATTAGGTTCGCCTTCAGCACTAAAAAACCCGATCCATTCGATTATTTCTCTTATAAGCCTATTTTTTCTACCGCCGTCTAGCTTCTCGCAATAATATTGCATCACTTCAGGAAAAGATTGTTTCTTCGCTCTTTTGGGGTATTTGCATTTCTCTCGCACAAGATCTAAAAAAGTGCTGCGTAGGTATGTCTGCTCGGTGGTTACGCCTGCACCAGCAAATAGGACACAGTTAAACGATGTTACTTCGTCTACCAATTCCTCCGGCAGTCTGACCTTTTTCATGACATCCAATTATATCATTTAAACAATTGTTACGGAATACATAATAGCGTTCTATTCTTTAAATAAGTACACCCCCCAATCAGGCGGGGCGGGGCAACAGAGTCTTAAGAGGTGAACCAAAATCCCTCTCAATCTCCCTTTACAAAGGGAGAAGCTGGTTTCCCCCTTTGAAAAAGGGGGAAACAGGGGGATTTTTGCTAATGGTATTGCCATCAGCACTTTATGGTATTATTCTATATCAGCAGCCGGAGAGGTGAAAATGGAAAACCAAGAGAAGTTGCAACTGGTATCCCCCTGCGGCTATTGCTGCCTCAGCTGCCCCGCCTATGAAAAGAGCCGGTGCACCAACGACATTGCCATTCAAAAAGAGGCTAAGAGAGCCAACCTCCCTGTTGATGAATTCCTAAAATATATGTGCCGTGGTTGCCGGCCCAAGCAAGGACGGCCGCACGGAGATATCCTCTGCCAGACATATGATTGCTGCGTAAACGTAAAGGGGCTGGACTTCTGCTACCAGTGTCAGGACTTCCCCTGCCTGAAGCTGGCGCCCATCAGTGAGGGAGCTGAGGTACGGAGGCATAACACCAAGATATACAACCTCCTCATGTTGAAGAAGCTTGGCCTGGACGAATACATCGAGAAGAGCGGGGAGATAGCGACACAATGGGTCAGGGGTAAGACGCCAATCCTGGGAGGCGATGTTCAAGTATAGCTAATTCTTCTAGATTGAAAAAGGGCATATTAAGGGGGGCTTTAAAAGCCCCCCTCTTTGTTTTAGGTATCTATTCCCACCCGCCGCCCTATAAGCGTCTCTGCACCATCTCCCCCTCCTTTAACAAAGGAGGGGGACCAAGGGGGTGGATTTTAAAATCCCTCTCGGGTCTCCCTTTATGAAAGGGAGAAGCAATGTACTGCGGGGCGGCGGGGCAACAGAATCCTAAGAGGTGAAACCTCTTTGGGCGGGCTGGGCGGGAAGAAAAACATATCAATCCCTAGCGCCGCGCTCCATCTCAGGTGGCACGTCACCACCCCGCACCCGCCCCCAGATTGCCACCGCCCTGGCCAGGGAATCGATGTCGGTCGACGCCTCAGGACCCTTATAAAAGCAGAGCTTCATACAGTTATTCAGCACCAGAGCCCCCACCCCCTCAATGCCGGAACGGACTGCCGCCAGCTGCATCACTATGCTCACGCAATCGCGGTCTTCGGCAATCATCTTCTGGATGCCGCGGATCTGTCCCTCCACCCTCTTCAGCCGCTTCAACAGCGCCTCCTGAGATAGCTCTACCTCTTCTTCTATAGTCATGGCACCCTCCACTAAAATCTAGTCTTGATATTACCATACCCCGTAGGGTATAATGCCTTCTGGTCAAGCACCTTTCACCAGACTGCTTTAGCCTATTCTATCACTAATTACAGCCGCATGTCAGGCGAATATGGGTAAAGGAGGCGGCATGGAAGAATTCGAGCCAAAGATAATCGGCTTCTTTTGCAACTGGTGCTCCTATACCGGCGCCGACCTTGCCGGCACATCGCGGACCAAGTATCCGCCCAACGTCAGGATTATAAGGCTGATGTGCTCGGGCAGAGTGGACGAACGGCTGATAGCCAAAGCCTTCACCGCCGGCGCTGACGGCGTTCTGGTCTGCGGTTGCCACCCCGGTGACTGCCACTACCAAAAAGGTAACCTCAATGCCAGAAGAAGGGTTGCCGGCCTAAAGCCCTTCCTTGAGGCTATAGGTATCGGCGGCGAGAGGCTGAGGCTGGAATGGATTTCAGCATCTGAAGGGCCAAAGGTAGCCGAGACGGTTAAGAGCTTTACCCAGACGATAAAGAAGCTGGGGCCAAGCCCGCTTAAGAAGGAGGCAGAATGAGCATCGAGTGTCTAGCCACTATATGTCCCTATTGCAGTTGCGGCTGCGGTATAAACCTGATAGTCAAGGACGGCAGGATAATCGGGGAGGAGCCCTGGAAGGAGCACCCCATCAACGAGGGGGCGAACTGCCCCAAGGGCAAAAACGCCTACCAGTTCCTCTATAGTGAAGACAGGCTGAAGATGCCGCTGGTCAGAAAGAACGGACAACTGCAGGAAACCTCCTGGGAGGAAGCCCTCGACCTGGTCGCCTCCAAGTTCAAGGAGGCGACTCCGGAGACTTTCGGCTCCCTCGGTTCGGGCAAGACCTCAAACGAAGAGAGCTATGTTTTGCAGAAGTTCGTCCGGGTGGTGATGGGCACCAACACCGTGGAATACGTGGGCCGCTTGTGCCACTCCTCGGCGGTAGCCGCCCTGCTCCCCGCCGTCGGCTCCGGGGTGATGCAGACCTCCCAGCCCGAGATTGAGCTCGCCGACTGCATCTTCCTGGCCGGGGTCAACATCAGGGAGACCTTCCCCATGATAGCCCGCCGGGTGCTCAAGGCCAAGGCCAGAGGAGCTAAGGTTATCTATACCGACCCCAGGAAGACCACCACCGCCCGGCACTTAGCCGATATACACCTGCCGCTCAAAGCCGGCACCGATGTCGCCCTGATTAACGCCATGATGAGCATCATCCTGAAAGAGGGGCTGGAGGACAAGGAGTTTATCGCCTCAAGGACGGCCGGCTTTGACGAACTGCGCGGCTTCCTGGCCAAGGTAGACCCAAAGCAGGCGGCCGAGATTACCGGTGTTCCTCTGGAAAAGATAAAGGAGGCGGCGACCACCTACGCCAAAGCAAAAAGGGCCTGCATTCTCTACGACCAGGGTATCTGCCAGCACACCGTCGGCGCCGATAACGTCAAGGTGCACGCCGACCTAGCCCTGCTTACCGGCAACATGGGTAAAGCGGGCACCGGGGTAAACTCGATGAGGGGACAGATAAGCGGGGAGGGCACCGGCGATATGGGCTGCCTGGCCGTTTTCTACCCCGGGTTCAAGCGCGTCGGCGAGGACTCGGCCAAATTCTTTGAAGAAGCCTGGGGGGTGAAAAATCTACCCACCAAGCCCGGCTTTCTCTATATAGATATGCTCTATAAGTGCCCCTACCTCTATATTGTGGGCACCGACCCGATGATGGCCGTCCCCGACGCCAACAACCTGAAAAGGGCGCTGGAGAAGGCTGAGTTCCTGGTAGTCCAGGACATATTCCTCACCGAGACAGGCAAGCTGGCCGATGTGGTGCTGCCGGCGGCTACCTGGGTGGAAAGGGAAGGCACCCATACCTATGTCGACCGCAGGGTGCAGAAGATAAACAAGGTCGTTGACCCACCCGGCGAGGCCAAGCCCGACTGGCAGATTATCTGCCGCCTGGCCGAGAAGATGGGCTTTAAAGATAAATTTAACTTTGCCTCAGGCAGAGAGATATTTGAGGAGATAAGGCGCTGTGTGCCCCAATATAAAGGGATAACCTACGAACGGCTGAGTAAGACGGTGGGCGGGATTCACTGGCCCTGCCCTTCGGAAGAGCACCCCGGCACGCCCACCATGTTCTTGGAGAAGTTCAATACCCCCGACGGCCTGGGGCACTTCCAGGTGGTGGAGTTTAAATACCCCGCCGAGCTACCCGACGATGAATACCCCTATGTGCTGACTACCGGCCGGAGCCTATTCCACTACCACACCGGCTCGATGACGCGCCGGACACCCAAGCTGAACGATGAGGTCACAAGCGGCTTTGTCGAGGTCAATCCCGCCGATGCCAGCAAGGCGGGAATCAAAGACAGGGATATGGTCACCCTGGAGACAAGGCGGGGGAGCATAGAAGCCGAAGTCAGGGTAACCGATGACGTGCCGGCGGGACTGCTCTTCGTTCCCTTCCACTTCGCCGATTCTCCGGCCAATGTGCTGACCAATCCCGCCCTCGACCCGGCCTGCAAGTGCGCCGAGACCAAGGTATGCGCTGTTAAGATGGAGGTGAAGGCATGAAAGGAGACATGTATATCGCCCGTTCTCCGGATAAGGAAACAGTGGCCAAGGCCGAATGCGGCGGGGCCGTCACCGCCCTGCTCAAATTCGCCCTGGAGAGCAAGAAGGTGGAGGCGGTGGTGGCGGTAAAGGCGAGGGACGGCAACAGATATGACGGCATACCTGTTGTCATCACCGACCCCAAGGACTTGATAGAGACCTCAGGCTCGCTGCATTGCGCTTCGCCTAATATCGCCCGCTTCCTCAAGGAATACCTGGACGGCGCCTTTAAGGCGAAAACGGCTGTCGTCGCCAAGCCCTGTGACGCTAAAGCCATCATCGAGCTGGCCAAGAGGAACCAGATTAACCTGGATAACCTGCTCGTCATCGGGCTTAACTGCACCGGCACCCTGCCCCCGGCCAAAGCCAAGAGCCTTTTCAAAGAAGAGTTCGGGGTAGAGCCCGCCGATGTCGTCGCTG
>DAOUMQ010000112.1:0-1634 GCA_034410425.1 Dehalococcoidales bacterium
CATCACCGTGCTGCCTGGCTGGTTCGGGCTGGAGGGGGCGGCGGTGGAGGTTACCATCGGCCAGATTGCCCAGAGCGTATTTATCTACCTTGGCATCCCCTTCTTCGGCGGTATGCTCACCCGCTTCGCCCTTATCAAGGCAAAGGGGCGTGAGTGGTACGAGGGGAAATTCATCCCCAGGATAAGCCCGATAACGCTGGCCGCCCTTCTCTTTACCATCGTGGTAATGTTCTCGCTCAAAGGTGAGATAATCGTCCAGCTGCCGCTGGATGTGGTCCGTATCGCCATTCCCCTGCTTATCTACTTCGTGCTCATGTTCCTGGTTTCGTTCTACATGGGCAAGAAGATAGGGGCTGACTATGCCAAGACAACCACCATTGCTTTTACCGCTGCCAGCAACAACTTTGAGCTTGCCATCGCCGTGGCGGTGGCGGTGTTCGGCATTGGCTCAGGAGTCGCTTTTGCCGCCGTCATCGGGCCGCTGGTGGAGGTGCCGGTGCTCATCAGCCTGGTAAACGTGTCGCTATACTTCCAGCGAAAGTTCTTTGGGAAACAGAGAAGGGATGACTGACCTTTGCCTAGTCAGCTTAAGCCCAGCCCCTTATACAAAGCCGGGAAGTCAAACTGCTGTTTCATGATTTCGGCCAGCCTGGGCAGTTTCTTCTCCTGGTTGAACTTAGCCCTGTCCAGCGCTTGCTCAAGGCTGTTGACCACGAAAGCGGTATCGCCCCTGGTTACAATAATAGGAATGCCTTTGTCCTCCGCCCCCTGGCGCACGGCATAAATCGGCGGCGTATCACCGCTGAGCACCAAGCACTTAGTAGAGGTATCCAGAGCCGCCAGCTGCATATCCGGCCTATCGGCTTTTAGCAAAACCGCCTTGTTAGCCTTACGCCCGAAATAGTCGGGGCCGGGGTTAGCCGTCAGCGCCCCCAGCAGAAGGTTCTCCACCAGCTCGCCCGATTTACGAGAGTCGTTTATTATCTCCCCCTGAACGCGCTCCGCCAGCTCGCCCACGCTCAAACCGAAGAGAAGCCTGTCCTCAGGCAGAACACCCAGGATATTTACCTCACCCCCCTGCGATAACTGCTCCGAAAACGCCTCCAGACGCTTTATGGGCACCTTGTTCACCACGATACCCAGCAGGTGTTCTCCAAAATCCCCGTACCTGCCCAGAAGCTTGGCTTTAGAGAACTCCGGGGAGTAACCCTCCACGATAATCACCTTGGCCTTGAGCGCCTCAACTATCTCATAAGAGGTCTCGATTGGCTTGGCTCACGGTCTCTGCTTCCATACGCCCTCCACCAGGACCACGTCTTTGCCCGGGGAGACTTTAGCGTAAGTCTGCTTGACCTTAGCCGCCAGCTTCCCCTGCCAAGTGATAACCGGACAAAGACTTTCTACAGGCTACCTTAAAGCCAGGATGCGCTTTAGAAAGGCGGTATCGCTATCAACAGACTTTTTAGCCGTGCTCCTGATATCGGCCACCAGCGGTTTGAAAAAGCCCACCTTCTTGCCGTCACGGCGTAGCTGCCTGCCCAGTCCGGCGCAGACCAGGGTCTTGCCGGCGCCCGCCTGTGGAGAAGTTATATACAGAGCCGCCAAGCTTCACCTCCGATTGAATCTCTTGGGAT
>DAOUMQ010000113.1:0-2596 GCA_034410425.1 Dehalococcoidales bacterium
AAAGGGCGCCAGGGCCATGCCCCCACCCTCGGAGGGGTAGCCCGCCTCCAGGACGGCCTGGCTGACTTCGATGACGACCTTCAGCCACGTGTCCTTGTCCTCGTTGGCCTTATTGATAGCGTCAAACATGGGGCGAAACTCAGGATCACTGGCAGCATTGAGCATCAGGAAAGGTATGCATATAACGGAGGAAATGGAAGGGAGCTTGGCCATAGGAGCAAAAGCCCCCCAGGTGCGGGGCAAGATATAGCGGAGCATAAAATCGGCGGGGTTGTTGATGAGGGCATCATACTCATCGGCCTTCATGTACTCTTTCTCAACGAACTGTATCATGGAGGCGCTATCGGGCAGACCATTACCCGGCCATTTATAGAGCTTGTAGTCGAGGATATCGTATAGTTTCCCGGGGACGGTGAAGGCGGCCACGCCCACCGTGTCCGAATCGAAGTCCAGGGCGAATTTCACCCAGGCCCGGCGCATCGCCTCGTAGTCGTACATAATCGTCTTGAAGTCGAAGCCGGAATAATAGGCCGGGAAGGAACCGCCCGGAATCTGGCAGGGCACGCGGTCGGGCTTCTCCAGCTTGATGGCGTTGATGATTCTGGTAGCCCTGGCTTTATAGCCCTCTCTGGCTTCGGGGCTAACGAAGTTGACGCCCGGCGCCGAGAGCCACTTCTCAAACCGCTCCTCGCGCCTCTCTTGCCAGGTCATATCCGCCCATGTCTTGGCTACTTTTACTTGACTCCTATCCATTTCTTGGCCAGAGATACCGCCTCCATAGCATCCTTGCCGTAGGCATCGGCTTTGGCAAATTTCTTGACTTCGTCGTCCATCTGACCGCCGCCAATCATGATTTTCATCTTATCCCTCAGACCAGCCGCCTCCATGGCCTCCACCGTTTCCTTCATGGAGTCAAAGGCAAGGGTTAAAAACCCGCTCAAACCCAACACCGGCGCCGAGGTCTCTTTCATCTTCTCGACGAACTTCTGCGGGGAGACATCGACGCCCAGGTTGTAGACCTCGAAACCATGAACGTCCAGCATGAAGCCGACAATGTTCAAGCCGATATCATGGATATCGCCGGCTACCGTGCCGATAACCACCTTGCCCAGCCGCTTAGTATCCGCCGCCTGGGTCAGGTAAGGCTTGGCCAGCTCGGCTATCTGGGTGAGCAGTTCTCCGGAATAGACCAGCTCGGGGATAAAATACTTGCCACCGGCAAAGCGGTCGCCAACTATCGCCATAGCCTTGCGGCTATCATCCAGGATGGCCAATGCCTCCTCGCCAGCTTCAAGCCTCTGCTTGGTAAGCTTAATAACCTCTTCCTCTTTCAAATCAGCTAACAGGTTAACAAAATCTTTGGGCATAAATCTAACCTTCTATAAAAGTTTATTGATGGCCGACCCGGCTTGAGGGTAAGGAACAGCCGACCACGGCTGAGTATACTAGTGCTCGGATAAAAAGTCAACTGTTTTCGCCATATAGCTAAAAGAGCCGCCCTTTTCACTCCTCCACGTCCAGCCCCCACATCTTAAACAGCTCCTTGTAGAAGTCGGGGCGGGGGAAATCGGGCCTAACATCCATGGTGAAATACTTATAGCCCATCTTCATATCGTCAAAGCGCTTCAGCCCCGACATCATCTCGGCCATTTTATCCGCCGGCACGGAGAGGATAATCTCGTCCTCACCCGCCATCGCCCGCTCGTATTCACCGGGGTCGGGCAGGGTAATACGGTACTGGCCGTTGAGCACCACCGGCACCACGGAGTAAACGCAGGAATCGATGGGGTCAAACTGGGAGTTCACCAGGTTTCCCTCTTTGAACTTCACCGCCAGGAGCAGGCTCCTTAGCTGAGCCGTGTTGGAATAGACGAGCACCAGGTCGGGCTTAAAGCTGGCGCTCTTCAAGGGGGCGGTGAGGATGCCGATATACTTGCCGTATTCCAGGCGGGGGAAAATCTTGGCTATCTTCTTAGCCGCCTCCATGTTTTCCACTATATAGATAAGGGGGGAGATAGTCTTCTCGTCAAAGGGTTTGACCAGCCCGTAGCCTATCAGGGGCGCCCAGCACCAGTTGTCCTCTTTGAGCATGGCTATCGTCTCACCGCGGCGGCGCGTCAGGGCAAAGGCCTGGCACTGGGCGAGATGGTAACCGCGGTCCCTTTTCGGCCTAATGGCTTCAGCGGGAATATCCTCTTCCTTCTCCAGCATTTTCACGGCTATGGGCGATGTCTTGAGCATAAGTATCCGCTCCAGCTCCTCCCCGTAGCTGTTGAAGTCTTTTACTGTGGTCACTTCTTGCCTCCTTTAAATAGTTTAATCGCTGTCAGTCCCCATTATGAAAGAAACGGCGCTATTTTGCAAAGTGCGCCTATTAGCTTGCATTGAAAACTGTGGTATGATATAGAAGTTAAAAATGACCGTCAAGCTACACCGTTGAGCCGGTGCTCTTGGCTAAAGATGCTAACATCTCAAATAAGCTATGAATGGAGGTAGCTTTATGTATAAGGGCGGTTATACGGGGAAAATCTTAAGGGTAAACTTAACCAGCCAGTCTAGCAAAGAGGAAGCAGTCCCTGAGGAAATGGCCAAGAAT
>DAOUMQ010000114.1:0-2304 GCA_034410425.1 Dehalococcoidales bacterium
GGTAAGCTCAAAACGGGGGATGGGGTAAGAGAGTTTTAGAGGCTATGCCTATGAGGGCGGGTTCGGGTGGGAAAGAAAACCTGGGGAGGGGCACCAACCAACTCCTTTATATCTTTTCCCGCCCGCCGCCCTTTCAAGGAAGATAAGTAATCCCGGCTTTGATTTGTCTTGATTCGGGGGGTGGTGCTATGATGAGGGCTGTGGAGCAAAGGTTAAAAGAAGCCCTTTCCAGTATAAAAAAACAGACTATCACCGATGCCGAGCGGGTGCCTTCGGCGGTGCTGGTGCCTATCTATAATAAGGAAGGGCAGTGTTACATAATCTTCACCCAGCGCACCGATAACGTCACGGAGCATAAGGGGCAGATATCCTTCCCCGGGGGAGCTTATCAGGAAGGGGACGGGACACTGCTCGATACCGCCCTGCGCGAGAGCGCCGAGGAAATAGGTCTAAAGCCCGCTGACGTTGAGGTGCTGGGGGAGTTGGACGATACCTTAACGGTGGCGACAAACTATATCGTTACTCCATTTGTCGGGCTTATCCCCTGGCCCTATAAGTTCAAGGTGGACGGTTGGGAGGCGGGGGAGGTAATTGAGGTCCCCATCTCGGCGCTGTTGGAAAAGGCCTCCCGTCGTGAGGAGACCGAGGTTGTCGGCGGCAGGGCGGTCACCTCGTACTTCTACCACTATCAGGGAAGGGTAATCTGGGGAGCGACGGCCCGCATATTGCACCAGTTCCTGGAGCTTTTCGCCCTGGCGGTCAAGGGCTAAAAGGCTCCCAAACTCCTCTCAAATTTCATACAATTTTATTAACTTTCCTTGTAAACTATTGACATATTTCCTGAAATGAATTATAATTATCGGTGTATATCAAACAATAGGAAACCAGGATGGCGGGCAAGGATTACTACAATATATTAGGTGTTAGCCGCAGTGCCAGTGAGGCTGAGATAAAGCAGGCTTACCGGCGGCTGGCGCGCCAGTATCACCCCGACGTTAATCCCGGGGATAAATCGGCGGAAGAGAAGTTCAAGCAGATAAACGAGGCCCACGAGGTTCTCTCCGATAAGGAGAAGCGGGCCAAGTACGATAAGTACGGCGACCAGTGGCAGTACGCCGACCAGTTCGAAAAGGCGGGAAGGCAGGCTCCGGGCTGGGATTTTGAGCCAGGCGGCACCAGGGTTCACTTCAGCCAGGGCGATTTCGACAGCCTCTTTGACGACCTGTTTAGGGGCTTCCGTCCCGGTGCCCCGCCCAGGGCGGCGCGGGGCCGGAACATAGAAGTCCCGGTGGAGGTAACCCTGGAGGAAGCCTTCAGCGGCTCGACCCGCACCGTCAGCTTAGCCAGCGGCAAACGCCTTGAGGTCAAGATTCCGCCCGGGGTCAAAAGCGGCTCCCGGGTCCGTCTGGCCGGTAAAGGGGCGGAGGGTTACGGCGGGGTCAAGGGCGACCTTTACCTGGTGACCTCGGTCAAGCCGCACCGCCTCTTTGAGCGGCGTGGTGACGACCTCCATGTTGGGGTCAAGGTGCCGCTGATGGTAGCCATGCTCGGCGGCGAGGTCCAGGTGACCACGCTAAAGGGCAAGCTGGCATTGAAGATTCCGCCCGAGACCCAGAACGGGCGCTCTTTCCGCCTCAAAGGGCAGGGCATGCCCCACCTGGGCAACTCTACCCGCGGCGACCTGCTGGCCAGGGTGGAGGTGGTATTGCCGACCAACCTGACCCAGCCGGAGAAGGAGCTCTTCCAGCGGCTCGGCGAGCTCCGCCACGATACCAAGGGAGGTTAATATGAGCATTGATGAAAGTGAACCGCGTTACGTGATAAGTGTCGCCGCCAGGATGGTGGGGGTGCGCACCTATACCCTGCGCTACTACGAGCGGGTGGGCATAATAGAGCCGTCCCGCTCCCGGGGCAATATCCGGCTCTACTCGGAGAGGGACATAGCCCGCCTGAGGCGGGTGAAGACCCTGGTGGACGATATGGGGGTCAACCTGGCCGGGGTGGAGGTTATCATCAAGATAATGCAGCAGATGCTGGAACTACAAAATCAGGTGCAGGAGCTGGAATCGGAGCTGGACAGGTTAAAGCAGGCGGAGGAATAGTCCGCGCTTGCTTAAGATAAAATATACTTTGGGGGGGTGTGAGTCATGAAACAGGAGAGATTTACCGAACAGGCACAGGAGGCATTGGCTGCCTCCCAGCAGATAGCCACCCAGTTCAAACACAGCCAGTGGGGCGTGGAGCATATTCTACTCGCCCTACTGGTGCAGGAGGGGGGACTGGTGGGCAAAATCCTGACCGAAC
>DAOUMQ010000115.1:0-1941 GCA_034410425.1 Dehalococcoidales bacterium
TGTCCCCACCATTGGCTGCGCCAAGTCGCGGCTCTGCGGCCGCCACCGAGAGCCTCTGGAGGAGGCGGGCAGCTATGCCGAGCTGGTGGATGGGGCTGAGACTATAGGCGCTGTCCTGCGCACCAGGATGGGGGTCAATCCTATCTATGTTTCCATCGGTCACAGGGTTGACCTTAAAGCGGCTATCTACTGTGCGCTGGAGTGCTGCCGCGGCTATCGTCTGCCCGAGCCTACCCGCTTAGCCCACCTGGCGGCGGGAGGGAATCCCAAACCATCGAAAGTAAGCACGGCATCGGCGGCAGACTATCAGGGGAGGCTTTTTGGTTAGATGCAGGAATTAAGGGATAAGTTAAAGGACTTAAGCTCCAGAATCTCTATGGCCATGGTGCATCTTTGACATTGCCAAAAGGGAGAAGGAGATTGCCCGTTTAGAGAAGCGGTCGGCTGAGCCCGACTTCTGGTCGGAGCAGAGCCAGGCGCAGGGCGCTATGCGCCGTTTGGCCGAGCAGAAAAAGATTGTAGAGCGGTGGCGAGGAATGGAGAAACAGGCGGCCGACATCACCGAGTTAATCTCTCTGGGGGATAGTACGCTTTCGGCGGAGATTACCGCCGAGGTGGAAAAGCTGGCCGCCCGCCTTGACGAGATGGAGCTGGAGGTGGCTTTTAGCGGTGACTATGACGATAGAAACGCCCTCCTCTCTATCCATGCCGGGGCCGGGGGCACCGAGTCTCAGGACTGGGCGCAGATGCTGATGAGGATGTACCTGCGCTGGGCGGAGCGACGCGGCTATCAGGCTGAGGTGCTGGATGTCTCCCCGGGGGAGGAAGCGGGAATAAAGAGCGCCGTCATCGGGGTTAACGGCGATTTTGCCTGTGGCTACCTGAAGTCGGAGCACGGCGTCCACCGGCTGGTCAGGCTTTCTCCCTTTGACGCCGACCATGCCCGGCATACCTCATTTGCCCTGGTGGAGGTGATGCCTGAAGCCGAAGGCGATGTCGATGTTAAGATAGAGCCCGAAGACTTAAAGGTTGATGTCTTTCGCTCCAGCGGGCCGGGAGGACAGCATATGCAGAAGACGAGTAGTGCGGTGAGGCTGACCCATCTCCCCAGCGGGCTGGTGGTCTCCTGCCAGAGCGAGCGCTCTCAGCACCAGAACAAGGAAATCGCCTTGAAGATACTGCGTTCCCGCCTCCTGGAGCTGGAGCTGGCCAAAAGGGCGGAGGAGAGGGCCAAGATTAAAGGGAAGCGCATTGATGCCGGCTGGGGCAACCAGATTAGGAGCTATGTCCTCCATCCCTACAAGATGGTAAAGGACCACCGCACCGATTACCAGACCAGCGATACCGATGCCGTTCTAGACGGTGAGCTGGACGATTTTATATCGGCTTATCTCAGGTCTAGCTTAGGTGAGGAGGAATAAAAAGGAGGTTTTAGGTCTGTATTCCCACCCAACCCGCCCAACGGGGCAAATCCCCCTTAATCCCCCTTTTTCAAAGGGGGAGGAGTTTCCTTATAAGGGCGGTGGGCGGGAAAAGATATAGAACGGGGTGGGGAAAATTCGGATGAATAAGATGATAAAGAAAATCGGGGTAATGGCTCTGGCCCTCGGCTTGATTCTGGCGGTATTGAGCCCGGGTCTGGCCCAGGCCCAGGGCGGCTTGACCGTGCTGAACAGCTCGGCTACGGTAATGTTCCCCTCCCAGATTAGCTTCCACCTCTCCGCCAGCAGCGACGTTGATATTACCGATATTCGCTTATGCTATACCGTTGACCGGGCCGGCTTTGCCCAAGTTATCAGTGAAGGCTACGTTGAATTTACCCCCGATACTAATGTTGAAGAAAGCTGGCCTTTATCGATGGTTTACGTCGGCGGCTTACCGCCCGGCTCCACCGTGGAATACTGGTGGAAGGTTGAGGACGCCAGCGGCGATAGCATAGAG
>DAOUMQ010000116.1:0-2089 GCA_034410425.1 Dehalococcoidales bacterium
GGGCAGGGCCTTCATCGTGGTCAGCAGCGCCATCAGGTTGCCGTAGACCCGCCCCGCCTTGCCCCGCGCCAGCTCGGCGACATCGGGGTTCTTCTTCTGGGGCATGATGCTGGAGCCGGTGGCGTAAGCCTCGTCAAGCTCGATGAAGTCGAACTCGGCGGAAGACCAGAGGATAATCTCCTCGGCCAGCCGGGAGAGGTGCATCATGCCAAAGCTGGCCGCCGCCTCATACTCCAGGACGAAATCGCGGTCCGAGACAGCGTCCAGGCTGTTCTGGCTGAGCTGTCCGAAACCCAGCTCCTTAGCCAGGAACTGGCGGTCAATGCTCTTGTAGGCGACGCCGGCCAGGGCGCCGCTGCCCAGAGGCATAATATCGGTGCGCTTTAGGCAGTCGAGGAAGCGGGTAGTATCGCGCCGGAGCATCTCGAAATAGGCCAGAAGGTGGTGCGCCAGCAGGAGTGGCTGTGCTGGCTGAAGGTGGGTATAGCCGGGGATGAGCACCCCTTTATTAGCTTCGGCTAAGGCGATGAGCGCCCGCTGTAGCTCTGCAATCAGCAGCAGAGTATTAGTAATGGCGTCCTTAGCGAAGAGGCGCATGTCCAGAGCCACCTGGTCGTTGCGGAAGCGGGCGGTATGGAGCTTGCCCCCCACCTCCCCCACCTTCTCTATCAAGCGGGCTTCGATATTCATATTGCTGTCCTCAAGTTCTGTCTTGTACTGGAACTCGCCCCGCTCAATCTCCTCCTTGATGGCGCTTAAAGCCCCGATAATGGTCTCCGCCTCTTTATCCGGGACTATGCCCTGCTTGGCCAGCATGCGGGCGTGGGCGATACTGCCGGCGATGTCGTAGGGGTAGAGGCGCCAGTCAAAGGGAATAGAAGCCGTGTATTCGTTCACTAGCTTATCGGCCTTCTTTTTAAAGCGACCCCTGATATGGCTCATTTGCTTCCTCCCTTTTTCTTCCTGCCCTGTACCTGTGTCTGGGTGCGGGCCGGCAGTCCCCAGATGTGAATGAAACCGGGAGAGGCGCTCTGGTCGAAGACATCCCCCTTATCATAGGTAGCCAGGTCGTGGCGGTACAGAGAGTAAGGGGACTTTCGCCCCACCATCTGACAGCTCCCCTTGAACAGCTTGAGCCTCACCGTGCCGCTGACGAAGCGCTGGGAAGATTCCACGTAAGCCTCCAGGTCCTCACGGAAGGAGGTGAACCAGAGGCCGTTATAGATAAGGTCGGCGTACTCGCCAGCCACCATCTGCTTGAAGCGCCGCTGCTCCTTAGACAAAGTCATCGCCTCCAGGTCCTGGTGCGCCTGCAGGAGGACCACGGCGGCAGGGGTCTCGTATACCTCCCGCGACTTTATGCCGACAACCCTGTCCTCAATATAGTCAATTTTGCCCACGCCGTGCTTACCGGCCAGGTCGTTTAAGCGCTGGATAAGGGCGATGCCGTCCATCTTGCGCCCGTCCACTGACACCGGTATGCCCTCTTCAAAACCAATCTCGATATATTGCGGCTTACCTGGCGTTTTTTCCAGGGGGCTTACCCAGAGAAAAGCGTCGTCGGGGGGCTCAAGCCAGGGGTCTTCCATAACCCCGCACTCAATGCTCCGCCCCCAGAGGTTCTGGTCTATAGAGTAGGGGCTTTCCGCCGTAATCGGCAGTGGGATGCCGTGGCGCTGGGCGTACTGGATGGTCTCTTCCCTGGTCATGCCCCAGTCACGGGCCGGAGCCAGAATCTTAAGCTCTGGGGCCAGGCCGGCCACGCTGACATCGAATCTCACCTGGTCGTTGCCCTTGCCGGTGCAGCCGTGGGCGACCGCTTTCGCCCCCTCTTTGATAGCCGTCTCCACCAATAATCTTGCCATCAGCGGGCGAGCCAGCGCCGTTGACAGCGGATACCTTCCCTGATAGACGGCACCGGCTTTAAGGGCCGGAAAAACGAACTCTTCGACAAAAGCCTTTCTGGCGTCGCTGACCAGCGCCTTCACCGCGCCGATTTTGAGCGCCTTCTGCCGAATCGCCGGGAAGTCGGGCTCGGTGCCGACATCAACGCTAAAGGCGATAACGTCCAGATTGTGCTTCTCTTTAA
>DAOUMQ010000117.1:0-6700 GCA_034410425.1 Dehalococcoidales bacterium
CTTTTGCTCTTTGGCTGGCTTGTCCAGGACGTTGTGGTCTTCTTTGGAGAGGTGGGAGATGGCGGGGCCGCTCTCGCTCTGCCCGTAGCCCTGGGCGAAGATGGGCCCGAAGACCTTCATGCCCCCTTTGAGCACCTCCTGGGGCATGGGCGAAGCGCCGTACCAGAAGTACTGCAGCGAGCTGATATCGTATTTCTTGAGGTCGGGCAGGTTGAGTATGGCCGCCAGGTGGGTGGGTACGCAGTCCATGTGGGTGGCCTTCTCCTTCTGGATGGTCTTCAGCGTCTCGGCGGCGTCGAAGAACTTAATTATAACGTTACAGCCCGCGGTGAGCAGCGAGGAGCGGAAGTGGGTGTTGCCGGCGATATGAAACAGCGGCGTTATCTGGATGCGCTTGTGTCCCTCCTGCAGCCCCATATCAATAGCCAGTATCCTGGAGTCTTCGATAAAGCGGCGCTGGTTGTAGAAGGCGCCGCGGGGGACACCGGTGGTGCCGCTGGTATAGATGATGCAGCAGGGGTCGTCCTCAGTCACCTCGATGTCGGGCTCTTCGCCGGAGTTGGCTTTGATGATGTCGTCATAGGCGGTCATGCCCGGGGCGGCTGTCTCCAGCGAGATAAAGTTCTTTACCTGGGGCAGGCGCTCTTTTAAAGCTTTGGCTGTCTCAATCAGCTCCTTGCCGACAAAGATGGTCTCGGTCTCGGAGTATTTGATGAGGTACTCCAGCTCGTCCTTGCCCAGCCGCGGGTTGAAGGGCGAGGCGATATAGCCGCCTTTCATGGTCAGGCCATAAAGCTCGGCGAACTCAAGGCAGCTCCAGGACAGGATGCCGAGCACGTCCCCCTTCTTTGCCCCCATCTTGCCCAGCCCGTGGATTATCTTGTTGATGCGGCTGTTGTACTCGGCGAAGGTTATCCTGGTCTTTTCGTAGACGAAGGCTTCGTCGTCGGCGTGGAGGAGGGCGTTCCTATAGATTATATCGGCCCAGGTGCCGACATTGTACCTTGAGAGCTCCTTGAGCAAAAGACGTTTCGACATACTTTATTACCTCCTAGATTCCTAAACGACGGCTTTAAATTTAAAAAAGACTAGCAACATACTAAACTGTATGGTGTTGAACTGTCAATGGCGCTTTACCGCGGGCTATAGAAACCAGCCTTGAAATCTGGCTTCGATTTAGAGTATAATCCTGCTCTAGTATCGCTTGCTTTAAAGGCCCTTTAAGTTTAAGGCTCAGACGATGATTATCCAGAGCGATTTCGACGGCACCATTACCGAAGAGGACGTCAGTTTTACCTTGCTGGACACCTTCGCTCAAGGGGACTGGCGCAAACTTTTCCAGCAGTACCGCGATAACAAGATGTCGGTTGGCGGTTTTAATACCAAAGCCTTCGCCATGGTCAAAGCCAATAGCGAGGAGATGCTGCAGGTCGCCCGGGAAAGAGTCAGGCTGCGCAAGGGGCTGCATAACCTGGTAGACTACTGCGAGGAGAGGGGCTTTCGTTTCATCATTGTAAGCAACGGGCTGGACTTCTATATAAAGTCAATCCTGGAGAATATCGGTCTGGGGAACATCGAGGTGCATGCCGCCCAGACCCGCTTCCATTCCGAAGGGCTTGAAGTTAAGTATATCGGCCCCGACGGCAATACTCTGAGCAAGGGTTTCAAGGAGGCTTATACCAGGGTCTTCCTGAAGCAGGGCTACCGGGTGATATATGTGGGTAACGGCCCATCGGATATTGCCCCGGCCTCCCTGGCCCAGCACATCTTCGCCAGGGACGGGCTGCTCGACGGCTGTAGGGATAAGAAACTGTCCTGCCAGCCCTTTGAAGACTTCGATGATATCGTCAGCGGCCTGCAAGCCCTGCCCTAGACCTTGGCTATTATTTCCCCAGCCGTTTTTTAATCTCGGCTATCGAGGTTAGAGCCGCCAGTTCCCCCTGGGCAATGCACTCCCGGGTGCGGTGGAAATCGCCGAAGCCTATGTTGGGCAGCTGGGGTTCGATGACTATGTCCGCCTTCTCCAGGTCGGTCTTGACCATGGCGTAGCTGGCGATATATATCGCTTGCAGCATCACGTGGAACATACCGGGCTGTTTGGGCTTTTTAGACTTGCGGTGGGACTTGGCACCCATAGGCGGCACCACATTTACGGCAATAACGAAGTCCGCCCCCATTTCCCTGACCGTGCTCACCGGCACCGGGTTGACCAGACCGCCATCGACTAAGTATCTATCCTCCCGTTTGACGGCGGTGAATATCACCGGCACCGAAATGCTGGCCCTTACCCCTTCCAGCACCGGCCCCTGATTGATTACCACCTCTTCACCGCTCTCAATATCGGTAGCCACGCAGGCCATGGGTATGCTTAAATCGCTAAAATCTATATCGCCGATAACCGACTTAAGCAGCTCCTTAATCTTGGCGCCTTCAATGAAACCGCTTTTGGGCAGGGCTAAGTCCACCAGGGAGAAGAACTGCACCCAGCCTATTTCCGTAGCCAGCTCTCTTATCTGGCGGGCGGACTTACCCTGGGCGAAGAGGGCGCCGATGGCAGCGCCGGCGCTGGTGCCGGCAATCATATCTATGGGTATGCCTTCCCTTTCCAGAACCTCCAGCACCCCGATCTGGGCCATCCCCCGCGCCGCCCCGCCGCCCAGAGCCAACCCGATCTTCCTTTTGCTCAAAGCTACCTCTCTATTCCCACAGTTTCTCGATATCTTCTTCGGCTTGGTTCTCAGGGGCAAAGCCCTTATAGGACTCAGCCGAGCCGTACTCCCTGGTCCTGACCACCACCGGCATGGGCACGGCATGGCCGAAGATGAGCGCCTGTTGCTTGGACTCCAGCTTGGATAACACCGACTTGAACTCGTTCTTGTTGATGACGCCAGCCAGCACGCCGTCGACATCCCGCTCGTTGTCCAGCAGGCAGGTGAGCTTGGTGCCCATCTGCGACATAACCTCGCTGTCGATGCCGCTGGGCCGCTGGTCGATGACCAGCAGGGTGACGTTATACTTTCTCATCGCGCGGGCGATGGTGCCGAAGATGGTCTGCCCGGCGACCTCGGGGTTTAAGAAGCGGTGCGCCTCCTCGATGGTTATCACCAGGGGGCGGGGCGGGGCGGCATCTTCGCCCATGGCTTTCTCGGTGGCTTCCCGGTAGCGGGCGTGGATGCGGCGGGTGAGCAGGTTAGCCACCAGAATGTAGGCGGCGATATCGGTGTACCTGCCGAACTCTAGAATAACATTGGTCCCCCGGTCCAGATATTCCAGGATGCGCTTGACGGTGTTTTCCGGGGCGCTTGATACCAGGAAGGGCAGCCGCTTGAGAGTGGCCAGACCCCTTTGCAGGTTCTGGAGGGTGCTCTCATGTATGTTCAGGTCTTGGGGCAGTTCCTCGGCGCTTGTTATGCCAAGGGTATCCTCCAGCCAGCCCCGGCCGAATTTTCTGGATAGCTGGTAGACGGCCTCGACGGCAAGCTCGGTAAGGTTCAGTGTCTGGCGCAGCAGGGCAATGTCGGCCGGCTCTATCTCGTCGTAACCTATCCTGACGACAAAGTCGGTGCTCACCTTGCGGCGCCTTGAGCCTTCCTCGTCGAGGGTAAAGACGGCCACCTTGGACGGGAAAAGCTGTTTTAAGGCCTTGACCTTGCGCTGGCGTTCGTCACGGCTTTCCCAGCCGTATTCGCTGTGCATATCGCAGACCAGGTTTACCGCCGCCCCTTTCTGGAGCATGGCGATGAGGAGCAGCCTGGCCAAGAAGGTCTTGCCGGGGCCGCTCTTGCCGAAGACGCCGTTGGAGCGCTTGACCAGCTCCTCCAGGTTCAGGCAGACCTTGGTCTCCATGTCCAGCGGGGTGCCGATGAAGAACCTCTTTTCGTCCTCAGTGCCGAAGACCAGCTCCACGTCCTGCTGGGTGGCTTGCTTCACCACCGAAAAGTGGCTGGGCACCGTCTTTACCGGCTGGGGTCCTTCAAGCATGGTGGTAGCATCGCCGCTGATGACCAGGGTAGGGGAGACATGGAGCGTGCCGAAGGTGCTGGTGCCGGCCAAGACCTCGGCGATGAAGGGGTCGCTGGTATCGGGTGGGGTGAGGCTGAGCCTCTGGTCGGTAACGCCTAAGCTGACATCGGTTATCATACCGAAGAAGCGCCGTTTTGCCCCCTCAATGGTGACGAAGCGCCCCACCGCCATGTCCTCGATGGAGGCGGAGCTGTCCAGCTTGACCTCCACCCCTTTGTTTAGGGAACCGGAGACAACGATGCCCAGGCGTTCACTCATTGTTTAATCCTCCCCAGAATGGCTTTGAGCTGGTTGAGGTTGCCGCTGAGCAAAATAGCCAGCTCCTTGCCCGCCGCCACCAGGAAGGCGCGGGGGTCGGGGTGCGCCTGGCTCATCTGGCGCAGAGAGGCGCTGACCAGCTCTTCGCTGGCAACCGGCAGGTTAGCCTTGAGCAGTATACTAATGAAGTCAAAGGACTGACTGAATTCCTTGACCTCCTGGGGCGAGCAGAGGTGAACGAAGCTGTGGATTCGGGCGGGCTGAGGCGGCAGGTGGTGATAGAGCTTATCGCCCTGCTTGTGCCCCACCACCAGGGCGCCGAATTCGCTCCGGAGCAGTTTCATCAGCTGGGGGGACGAACGATATATTTCTTCTTCGGCGGTCTCGTCCTTGCCCCGGGCGATGGGGCGCCGGCCCGGTTCCAGGCTGGTGGTGGTGGCGTTATAGACGATGCCGTACAGCTCCACCGATGAGTCTCTGGTCTTGACCAGACTGCCCAATGGCGGGATTTCATAAAGCTCGTAGCACTGGGCGACAAAATCGGTGGTGCTGGCTTCGATTACCTCGCCGACTCTCTCTATTTCAGCCATGCTAGCTCCTTAAATCTTTTTACTTGGGCAGTGCCCTCTTGCCAACCACCTCGCGCTTGGTGTGCCACTTCTGGACGGCCTCGATTACCTCGTCGGTTTGGTCGCAGACTATGAGCAGGTCAAGGTCTTCCTGGGAGACACAGCCTTTAGCCAGGACGGTGCTCTCCAGCCAGTCCAGAAACCCCTTCCAGTACTGGCTGTTGAATACTATCACCGGGAAGGGCTTTATCTTGTGGGTCTGCATCAGGGTCAGCACCTCGGTCAGCTCGTCCAGCGTGCCCAGACCGCCGGGCATGATGACAAAGGCGGTGGCATACTTTACCAGCATGACCTTGCGGGCGAAGAAGTGGTGGAAGGTCAGCGTCTTGTTGGAATAGATATTGCAGGGCTGTTCCACGGGCAGTTCGATATTAAGCCCCACCGAGGTTACCCCGGCCTCGAGCGCCCCCTTGTTGGCCGCTTCCATCGCCCCCGGCCCGCCGCCGGTTACTATGGAAAACCCCAGCTCCCCCAGCCGCTTGGCAATCTCCTCGGTCTGGGCGTATAGTTTATCGCCGGCTTTGAGTCGGGAGGAGCCGTATATGGTTACCGCCGGCTCTATGCCGGCCAGGGTATCAAAGCCCTCCACCAGCTCGCCCATGATGCGGAACATGCGCCAGGAGTCTTCCTTGACCAGTTCGTTGATTTCATATTCACTAGGCATAGCGTCCTCCTCCGGTTACCCGTTAGGTTTTGCTTCCCACCCTGCCGTGCTGGGGTAAATCCCCCTTTTTCAAAGGGGGAGGAGTTTCCTTAAAAAAGCGGTGGGCGAAGTCTCTCTCACTTTCCCTTCCTTAAAAGGGCGGTGGGCGGGAAAAGCTCTAAAACTCTTATTTCTTTTTCTTAGCCGCTTTTTGTTCCTTGGTCAACTTGGGTTTCTTGACGTTCTTTCTGCCTTTACTTCCCATTGTTATAGCCTCCTTACCGATTTCTTGCTCAGTCCCAACCAGTTATATCTCTGGCGACTCTCCTTTTGGGGGGAGGGCCCATTCTTTTTTGGGGAGGGCCCATCCTTTGGGGGGGAGGGCCCATCCTTTGGGGGGGAGGGCCAGCCGTTTTGGGGGGAGGGCCAGCTCTTCGGGGGGGAGGGCCGACCACCCTGTTTTCTGTGTCGCGCAACGCGGCAAATTCACTGTGATTTTCCAGGCACAGAAAGATAATCAAGCCAATAAAGGGAACGAGAAAAAGTATCAAGAGCCACCATAAACTCTGGTTCTTTCGGCGGAGTACCCACACGCTGATGATGATTAGCAACAGGACATCAAGTGAGTACAACAACCAGTATAGGCTTCCATACGAAGCATAGAGAGCATACGGGTTTTCTAAACCTACAATTAAACCGAAAATTAAACCTATTACAAAAGACCCCACAAATACCGTTAGGAACCAGGTCCAGTTCAGGTGTCTTTGAAACCAGTTCATTTTGTCCCCCTTTTCCTCTGAGTTTCTATTGTTGACTCCTTTGATGTTTGATTGGTCAGACTCTTGCGCCATAATCCTCTTTAATTCTATTTAACCAATCGGACGCTTCCTTGCGTGGCTGTATGGCAACGTTCTTCCAAGAAGTAGCTCTGTCTTCTGATAGTTTGGCAAGAAAGGCTTCCATAACTCTGCCCGTTCTCAGGGCGTTACGAAGCATTGATTCACAGCAGTAGAGAAATAGCATTTCATTGTAAGAAGGCCAAGCCCCTATCTTGTTTGAATCTGGATTTTTTTGGCTTGCGAGACTTAGAGATGAAGCATGTAAGAATTTACTACAATCTCTATAGTCTTGCTCATATACTCTTTGG